>JAEDLI010000040.1 GCA_016295375.1 Fibrobacter sp.
TGGCGGGTTTTTCTATCACTAGGGAGCAAAGCTGGGCGCAACTTTCTACAATGAGAACGCCCGGCATAATAGGCGTTCCCGGGAAATGTCCCGTAAAATACGGCTCGTTCACGCTCACGTTCTTGAGACCCACGGCCGATTCGTTCGGCGTAAGTTCCGTCACTTTCTCGATCATCTGGAACGGCGGACGCTGTGCAATCTTTTCGCTGATTTCGTAAATGTTCATCATAGGGAAAGTCCTCCGTCCAGCACGAACACCTGGCCGGTCACATAGGCGAACTGGTCAGAGGCCAGGGCCGACACGATGTTGGCCACTTCGTCGGCGGAACCGAAACGTTTTAAGGGAATCTTTTCGAGGTAGCCCTTGCGGGTCTCTTCGGGAATGGCCTCTATCATCTCTGTCGCGATAAAGCCCGGAGCCACGGCATTCACGCGGATACCGAAACCGCCCAGCTCCTTCGCGAGGGTCTGGGTCAGGGAGTTCACGGCTCCCTTCGTGGCGCTGTAGACGGCTTGGCCGGCAAGAGCGAACTTCGAGGACACGGAACTCATGTTGATAATCACGCCGGATTTCTGTTTGTACATCTTCACGGCCACCTGCTGGGCACAGTAGAAGTAGCCCTTCACGTTCAGGTCGAAGCACTTGTCCAGGGTTTCCGGGTTCATCATCATCAGGTATTCGTCGCGAACGATGCCTGCATTGTTCACCAATACGTCAATTTGTCCGTAGGCCTTGAACACCTCGCGGACCATCACCTTCACCTGGGAGAGGTCGGCCACGTTCGCCTTGTAAACCATGCCGTCGCCACCTTCGGCCTTGATCTGGTCAAGCGTGGCGTTCGCCGCCTCGTCGGAACTGGAGTAGTTCACTACGACGGTATAGCCGTCGCGGGCAAGGCGCAAGGCGCAGGCCTTGCCGATACCCTTAGACGCACCTGTTACCAAAGCAACTTTCATATTTTCGCTCCTTCTACCTGAAACTATTTACCGAAAATGACTGCGCTGTAAGACCCGCCTGCCGCAAACGAAATCACCAAAATTTTCTTGAGGCCAGTCGCATCGACCTTCTTGGATGCCACGGAACCGTCGGCTGCAACAAAGTAGGCTTTGTCGCCAGCAAGTTCACCACTCAACAGGAGGGCCGCTTCGGCTGCAGCCAGGGCAGCAGACCCTGCACGGCCTTCACCGGTACGTTCCTTGACCTCAAAAAGCGGCAAAGACGTCAATTTTTCGCCAAACACGCGCTTGAGGGAACCCTTTTCGATATCGTCAATCCGCTTGCAACCGTTGGCGAACCCGCAAACCGCATCGATGTCGCTTACGGTGATGCCCGCATCGGCCAGGGCATCTGCAATGGCCTTGTCGAGGGCGTTTTCGGAACCGGCGAGTTTTCCAAATTTCACGTTCTTGCGGCCGTGCCCAAAGCCCAGCGCATAGCAGTAAACCTTGGCTCCCCGGGACTTGGCATAAGAATCTTCTTCGAGCATGATAGACACGGAACCATCGCCCACCACAAAGCCGTCGTTTTCGGCATAGGGTGCGACCACATTATTTGCCGCCACGCCAAGTTTCTGGGCAAATTCCGTAATAATCGGCAGGTTTTCGTCTGTACCGGTGGCCATCATTGCCTTTTCCTGGCCGTCGTGAATCACGTTCATGGAGTAGCCGATACTGTCGAGTCCTGAAAGTGGGCCTGTGGTAATGGTGACGCCGTAGCCCTTGATGCCGGAACAAATGGAAAGGTAGCCGCCAGCCGCATTGTAAACGGTGTGGGGGAACTTGAAGGCCGAACCCTGGGAGTTGCCTTCCCGTGCAATCAGTTCCTCGAAATCGTAGGTGGCGCCGAGGCCGCCTTCGCTGGTGCCTACGATGATGCCGATATCCTTGGCGTTGTTGTCGGTTACCGTGAAGCTGGCGTCTTGGAGGGCGCGCATGCCGGATACCGTCTGGAGTTGACCTAGGTTGTCCAGTTTACGGTAGAAGGCCATCTTGACCCCAAGTTCCTTGTAGTCTTCGAGGGCGATTGTGGAATGTACCGATGGGGATTCGGGCTTCTTGTCTGCCTTTACTGCTTCCAGGTAGGCCGCCTTGCTGTTCCCTAGCGGGGACACGATTCCAAGACCGGTTACGGCAATCTTCTTGCCTGCCGCAGACTGGGCGGCAACTTCGCCGGGGATTTTCGAGAAAACAATGGCCGCATTCGTGCCGCCGAAGGCCACGTTGTTGCTCAAGACACACTTGAGTTCCTTGTGGCGGGCTGTGTTCTGCACAAAGTCCAGCGCTCCCACCTTTTCCTTGAGGGCGGCGGACTGTTCTTCGGTGTAGGGGAAGGTTGGGAGGACCGTATCCGTGGTTAGTGCCTTGATGCTGAATACGGCTTCGATGGCGCCGGCCGCTCCCAGGCAGTGCCCTGTGAGAACCTTTGTGGAACTTACGGAGATATTGGAGTTGTTTTCGCCAAAGAAATTCTTGAAGGCGGTAATTTCGGCATTGTCGTTTTTGCCGGTACCCGTGCCGTGGGCGTTCACGTAGCCGATATCGGACTTGTCGATGCCGGAATTCTTGACGGCGCGGCTGATGGCCTCCATCAGGCACACGCCATCTTCTCTGGGGGCGGTAATGTGGTTCGCGTCGCTGGTAACGCCAGAACCCAGTATTTCGCAGTACTGCTTTGCGGAACGCTTCTGGGCATGTTCGTAGGATTCCACGATGACGATACCCGCACCTTCGCCTAGGGTAATGCCGTTACAGCGGTTGAAGGGGGAACAACCGTTTTCGTCCAGGGCGTGGAGCGAAAGGAATCCGGAATAGGGAACCGCCGCAAAGGAATCGGCTCCGCCTGCGATAACCACGTCTGCCTTGCCGGCACGAATCAGGTCGCAGGCGACGGCTATAGAAATTGTGCCTGCTGCACAGGCGTTTGCTACATTGGTGACGATTCCGCCTGCCTCGCAGGTTTCGGCTACCTGGGAGGCGATTGCCGCAATGGGCATCTTGGCAATCTCAGAAACATCGCGACCGTGTTGGTGGTATTGTTCAATAGAGAGAACGCCGCCTACGCAACTGCCGATAACCACGCTTACGCGCTGGTCGCCGTTAAAGTTTGCAAGGCCGGCATCGGCCAGTGCTTCTTTTGTGGCCTTGATACAAAGTTTGGAAACTCGGTCTTTTTCTTTTGGTGCGTCGATTTCGTCTAGGGTGTCGCACTTGACTTCGGCAGCCAAGTCCGCATAACATTTATTGGTATCCACCGAGGTGGTCTTGTGGATTCCCGAAACAGAATTCAGGGCGCTTTTCCAGGTTTCTTCAACATTGTTACCGACGGCGCAAATAACGCCAAGGCCAGTAACTACACAGCGGCGTTCGTCAGGAGTCATAGGATGTAGACAGGGTTATGCTTTGTGGGCTTCTATATAGGCGGCGATGGTGTCGATGGACTGGAAATGTTCCTTGCCGACACCGGTCATGGACACGTTGAAATTACTGTCCACGAAGGAAATGATTTCCAGGGAGTCCACGGAATCCAGGCCGATTTCTTCGCCGAAGAGTTCGGTGTCGTACTGGAGAACGTCGCCATCTACGCCCAGATCCGACATGAAAAACGCCTTCAATTTGCTTTTGACTTCTTCTTGATCCATTTTTTTTACCTCGAAAATTTTAGAAAATAACAAGATAAAAATAGAAAAATATTGGTATTTTCTGCGAAAAAAAACTTTTTTTCCCGATATACAGACCGAATCCTAGGACAAAGAGAACACTAAATCCCTTTATTCCGGGAATATCTTTCTGACTTGCTGGGGCAATTCTCGTGTGGGTTGTCCATTTTTTAAAAAGCAGTGCGCAGATGAGCCTGTGGTGCAGAGCACTCCGTCTACAAAAACCTTGTAGTCGAATACGAAGTGGAGAGCCCCCTTTCGGGTCAAGGTGGTCTCGATATCCACAAATTCCCCATAGTGGGTGGGGCGCTTGTATTGGACTTCCAGCTTGAGGACCGGGCTTACAAAGCCTTCTTTTTCGATTTCTAGGTAGCTTGCTCCCAGGGAGCGGAAATAGTCGGTACGGGCCAGTTCGAACCAGACGGGGTAAACGGCATGGTGGACCACCCCCATCTGGTCGGTTTCGGCGTAGCGGACTTCGATTCGGGTGGTGTGGATGTGGTTACATGGGGTCATAGGGAATGGGATGGGTTAAAACGCCTGGCGCACATAGAACGAAAGCCCAAGGTGGTCGAAATCCACCCAGGAAAAATCCGCGCGGGCGTATAGGTTCTCTTTGAGGTTCAAGGCCAAAAGAGCTCCCGCTCCGATGGACTTGTGCCAATTGTTTCGCATTAGCTCGCTGAAATAGCTACCGGACTTGCCTCCTTCGAAAAAGACATGACTCCCGAAACGCCAGAACAAAAAGCGCCGGATTTCGGCCTGAAGGATGACCGCCTGGTTGTCGCCAAAATAGAGACTTTCCACTCCGCGGAAACGGCATATTCCGTCTGGGCCCGCTAGCATGTCGAAGGGGACGTCCCCGCCGGAGCGCATCCAGAGAAAACCGAGAGCCAGGGAGGTTTGCAGGGGTGTTTCGGTATAGCCTCGCAAGTCCAGGGATTCCATGTCGAAGGTGTAGTCTCCGAAATGGCTGTTGTAGAACATCTGTTGCCACTGTAAAAGGTAGCCGTGGCGGGTCCAGTTGGTGTTGTCCCGGGTGTCGAGCCCAAACAGGTAACCGATGCCGTTTCGCCAGCCCGAATGAGTATCCGGGGTCTTGATGGTCTCGCTTTCCTCAAAGTCTATGTCCGAATGCTCCACGTGGATTTCGACGCCGTACTTGAGGCTCTGGGGCAGTCCTATCCTGGATTCGACCCTTGTGCCCAGCTGTAATTTTTTTCGGTCGTAGTTGACGAATTTGTCTATGTCCGGATCGTTGCCTCTCCCGAAATAGCTGGCAATCCAGTCCTGATACTTGAGCAGGCTCCAAAGGGTGACCCGGTCGTGGAGAAAATAGAAATAGGGCTCCAGGGCCAGGTGAAGCTGGTCTCTGGTGGAACCGTAAGCGGTGAACCCGATTTCGGGCACCTTTTCTCCTTTCTGGTCGGGCTTCAGGAAGAATAGGGCCATGAAACCGTACTGGAATTCGGTTTCTTCTGTATACCCCAGGACCGGCACTACGGAATAACGCTGGAACACGTCTTCATGTTCCAGGTCCATGTTGATTTCCTTGCTGGAGGGAGGAGCGGAACTAGACTGTGCAAAAGCGAAAATCGCTATGCACAGGTAGAACAGAACGGCTCTCCGCATTATCATTTTTGGTTTGCTTTTTCCAGCTCGCGGGCGTTGATAATCAGCATCTGCAGGCGGTTTTCGATGTTTGCAAAACTGGTATCCGGGTCGTAGTCAAGACTAAGAATCTGCACGTGGGGGCAGCGTTCCTTCACAGCCTTGGTGAGGCCGCGGCCAGAGATGTGGTTGGCAAGGCATGCGAACGGCTGCAGAATGATGTAGCTGTTGATTCCGTGCTTCGAGTTGTACAGGATTTCGCCCGGAATCATCCAACCTTCACCCGTGTTGTAGGTGGGGTCGATGATGTCGGAAACGTAGTCCTTGAGTTCAACGCAGTCGGCGTGATGTTCGTACAGCTTGAACTTGTGCATGGACTTGCGAGCGGTTTCCACGGCGTGGGTATAGACCCTTGCCGTCACGCCGCCTTCCACGCGGTCCATGATGGGGTTCGCGGAGAATCCGCGCTTGATCTTTTCGGCGCGGACCACCTCGTCTACGCGGAAAAAGTCCGTCATGCCCGGCAGGTAGACTTCCATGCCGTTGTTCATCAGGTAGTTTTCCACAAAGCCGTTGGCGCTGGGGTGGTAGTTCATGAGGATTTCGCCAAGTACAGCTACGCGGGGCTTGCGGATGCCCTTCTTGCGTTCTTCGGTGATTTCTATTCCGTTGAAGGCCTCGATGCACTGTTCAAAGACTTCGATGAGCTTGGAGGGCCGCACTAGCTGGGCTGTGGTCAGGTGGCCTGCGACGGCAATCACCTTGGGCATCCATTCGTCGTAGACCTTCTGGGTGTCGCCTGCGTTCACTTCGTAGGGGCGCACGGCACGGTACATGGTCTCGATGGCGTCCATGGTCACAAGGCCCCACAGCATGTGGAGTCTGAAGTCGAGGCCCAGCTGGAAGCCGGGGTGCATGCCCTTGTAGTCCACGCCGGTGGTAATGATGGTCACGTCCTTGTAACCTGCTTCGTCAAGGGCCTTGCGGGCGAGTACGGCGTACTGCACGGCGCGGCAGTTTTCGCAGTTCTTGGCAAGGCACATGGAAACCTGGTTCTGCGGAACTTTGGGGTGTTCCACCAGCCAGCGGAGGGCCTCGCCGATGTTCACCTGGCAGGGGAAGCAGATGTCGTTGTGCACGAATTTCTTGCCGAGTTCGATGGCCTTGCGGTCGGCTACCGGCAGGTATTCGGCGATGTAGCCTTCCCGCTTCATGTATTCGCTGGCCAGCACAGTAAAGGCGGGGGAGAGGTTCGGCGTCAGAATGCGACGGCGCTTCTTGTCTTCGGGCAAGAACGGCGTGTGGAACAGCGGTTCGTTGCTTTCTGGCTTGTCAGGCAGGTTTGCTGCACGGCGGGCCTTTACCGTTTCGATAAAGCTCTTGACGCGGATTCCCACCGGGCCCCGGGCGTCGCCCTCGTCCAGCTTGAGCATGAGCATTTCCTTGTTGGAATCAAGGTGCAACATGCGCATCATTTCGTCGGTCAAAATCGAGTCGTGTCCGCAACCGAAACTTACAATCTGGGCAAGTTCGATGTTCGGATCCTTTGCCGCAATCATGGTGGCACCAATCATGCGCAGGTGGAAGGTGTTCTTGATTTCGATACGGGTGTGGCTGGGCACATCCTGGTCGTACACGCCGGGGAGCGATTCGGTGGTGAGCACCGGGATTCCCATGGCGGTAAAGTGGCTTGCGATGTTGTGGTTGATGAGCGTGTCCGCATGGTAGGGGCGGCCTGCAATCACCACGGCAAAGGAATTTTTCGCCCGGACGTCGTCCAGCACCTTCTGGCCTTCTTCCAAAAGCGTGGTGCGGTAGTTGTTGAGTGCCTTCTCGCCTTCGGTAACGGCCTTGTCCAAAAGCTTCTTGTCGAGTTTCCAGTTTTCGTGGAACCAGTCGATGGTCTGGCTTCTGCGGAGCTTGGCGTTGAACCAGTGGAAAATCGGCTGGTCCATGGGAACGCCGTAATTCTTTTCGGGTTCGTCGGTGTTCTTGCAAACGTTCGGGTAGGCCTGCACCACCGGGCAAACAGATGTTGCCGTGAACTTGGTGTGGTCGCTGGGGATTGCAACCATCATGGGGAAGAAGATTCGGTCCACCTTCTTTTCAATGAGGCTGAGTACGTGGCCGTGCACAAGCTTTGCCGGGAAGCAAACCGTGTCAGAGGGCACGCTGTGGAGGCCCGCTTCGAACATCGTGTAGTCGCTCTGGCGGCTCACCACCACGGTGTAGCCGAGGCTCGTGAAGAAGGCCTTCCAGAAAGGGAGGCTCGCCCAGAATTCCAGCACGCGGGGAATACCGATGGTCTTGCCGTTGTTTTCCACGAGCTTCGTCGGGGCGTAGTCCTTCACCAAAAGCTGGTTCGTGCGCTTGATCATGTCGGGCACGGACTGCATCTTCTTGTTGATTTCGGCGATGAGGGCCTTGGTCTTCGGGTCATTGGGGTCGGCGGTGACTTCGCCCCTTTCGCAGCGGTTACCCGTCACGAAACTCTGGCCGTCGCTGAAGGTCACGATGGTACGGGAGCAATGGTTGGTGCAGTACTGGCAGAGCTGACCCGGCTGGTTGTGCCAGCTGAAAGTTTTCATGGAGTCAAGGCCGATAAAGCGGCTCTTGAGTTCCGGTTCGGTCTTGCGCTTTTCTTCCATGAACTTCTTGGTAAGGAGAGCGATACCGATAGCACCCATTTCGCCCGGACGTTCGGGACGAATAGGCTTTAGGCCGGTGTACTGCTCGAAGGCGCGGAGAACGGCGTTGTTCTTGAAGGTTCCGCCCTGCACCACCACCTTCTTGCCCAGGGTGTTCAGGTTGCGGATACGAATCACCTTCGTAAACACGTTGTTGATGATGGAGCGGCAGATGCCCGCGATGATGTCTTCGGGCTGTTTGCCGTCGCGCTGCTCGGTGATGATGGAACTGTTCATGAACACGGTGCAGCGGGAACCCAGCTGAGAGGGACTCTTCGCGTTGAACGCAAGTTCCGCAATCTTTTCCATGGGGATGCCCAGGCTCCGGGCGTAGGTTTCGATGAAGGAACCGCATCCCGAAGAGCAGGCCTCGTTCAGAATGATACCCGTGACCACGCCGTCTTGCACGGAGATGGCCTTCATGTCCTGGCCGCCGATGTCCAGGATGAAGCTTACGTCGGGGCAAATTTTCTGGGCGGCGTTGGCGTGAGCCACCGTTTCCACCGTGTGGAAGTCGGCATGGACGGCCTTCGCAAAGAGCTGTTCGCCGTAGCCAGTTGTTCCTACACCCAAGATGTTCAGGGTGCAGCCATACTCTTCATAGCGGTCGGAAAGTTCATTCAGGGCGTTCTTGAGCACCTGCAGCGGTTCGCCGTTGTTGCTGGCGTAAAAACCGTCCACGATGTTTTCTTGTTCGTCCATCAAGACGAACTTCGTGGTGGTGGAGCCCGCGTCGATACCTAGGTAAACGTTCAGGGTAGAGCCCGAGGCCGGCTGGGGGTAGTTGTTGCCCGCCATCTTGTGCTCTTCCAGGAACAGCTTGTATTCGGCGTCGTTCTTGAAGAACAGGTCGGCGGCGGCCTTGGCCTTGTTTTCGGCCTGGCGGGTTTCGTTGAAGTGGATGAGGGAATCCAGGGAGCCTTCCCGGCGGTACTGGCATTCCTGATCCGCGAACATGGACCCGAGGGAAAGGGCGGCACCCATGGCCACCAGCACTTCGGAGTGTTCCGGCACAATGGCCTGCTCGTCGCTAATGCCTAGGCGTTCCTTGAAGGCGCGAACAAGTGTTGGGTTAAAGGTGAGCGGGCCACCTTCGAAAATCACGGGGGGCTTGATTTCCATGCCCTGGGCAAGGCCGCCTATGGTCTGCTTTGCGATGGCGTGGAAACTGGAAAGGGCGATGTCTTCCTTGGCGACGCCGTTGTTGAGCATCGGCTGGATGTCGGTCTTGGCGAACACGCCGCAACGGCCCGAAATCTCGTAAACCTTCTGGCCACGCTTGGCGAAGCCTTCGAAGGCTTCGGTCTTGATGCGCAAAAGTTCGGCCACCTGGTCGATAAAGGCTCCGGTACCGCCGGCGCACACGCCGTTCATACGCATGTCGCTTGCAATGAGTTTGCCGGTAGTCTTGTCTTTTTCGAAGAATACCACCTTTGCATCCTGGCCGCCCAGTTCGATGGCGACCCTAGATTCCGGGTAAGTTGCACGCACGGCCAGGGCGTTGGCCACCACTTCTTGCACAAAGAAGGCATGGGTGGCTTCGGCAAAGGGCTGACCGCCGCTACCGCAGAAGGCAACCCTGAAATTCTTTTCGGGGAACAGCCCGTGGGCTTCCCGCAGCACCTCGTAAACCTTTTGCGCCTGCATGGCGTTGTGGCGTTGGTACGTATAATGCAAAAGCTTGCTGGTCTCTGGATCGACAACCGCGATTTTCACGGTGGTGGAACCCACGTCCACGCCGACCCACAAATCGTTCTTCAAATTGCTCATAGTGGGCTCAAAGATAGAAAAATGGGGCAAAAATTCAGTGGTCTTTGGTCAGGGAAACGACAGAACCGCAATAAAACGGGACTAGCGGTTGCTAAAAAGGTGGGGGAGGCCTCCCCCTGCTTGCAGCCTTGGCGATTAGACAAAAGCCGGTAGTGTTATTGCGAACCCCGAATAGGGGTGAAGCAATCACAATCCAACGTTCTCGCCAAGTCTTCCAGCACCCCCTCACCTAAGGGGCCCGCCCCTTAAAAACCCCATAAGGCGAATGCCAAGACAACCACGCTTGCGTGAGTTGGATTGGCTGAGCCGCCGGGGTTTTTGTAAACCCCGTCCCTGTTGTCATCCTCGCCCATTCGGCCTTGCTCAGGGCAGGCTCCGGCGAGGATCCGCTATCATTTTGGATGGCTTTTCCTTTAACAAATCTCTCCCTCGATGTGTGCCTTCCCTCATTCACAGATTCACTTTGTTCGACAGTTCATTCGGGAAGCACACATCTCGGTCAAAAAAACAAAAACGGCTCTGGTTCAAATGTGTCTTGTGGTATAGATCATTTCTTGTCGGTATGACCCGTTTCTGCCGAGAGTCTTTTACAATGTTTCTCCTTCATCCCTTCGTGCTTTCGCTTACCTTCTCAATGACTTCCTCAGGTGCTACAAAGTTCAAGACGCTATAGGCGGTCTGCAATTTGCAAATCAGTCGCGATTTTACGTTGGTTTACGGCGTAGCCCTTGAGTATGTAGTCTTTCAGGACTTGATTCGCCCAGCGGCGGAATTGGGTTTCTCGGAATGATTTGACACGATAACCGACGGAGATAATTACGTCAAGTGAACATATTGTTGTTGGCTTGAATTTTGACAGGGTAATATGCAAAATTTGCATATTACCCTCTTGTGGGAGTTCTCCCTCCTTAAACACATTTTTGATGTGTCTTGCAATAACAGATTGGTCTTTATCAAACAATTTCACCATCTGTGCCTGTGTAAGCCACACAGTCTCGTTTTCTACACGAACTTCTAGCCGTACTTCGCCCTCCGGCTGGTAAAGTACAATTTCGACCTTGTCTTCTCCCATAGTTATCCTATGGAACGCATGCCCCTTGCGGGCCCCTGTCGGGGGATATGGAAAAGGTCGGAAATTCCGACAAAAAGCCGAATGAACGGCTAATGAGTAGAATATAGCAAATAGTGCTTGACAAAAATGACAGGATGTTTTTTTAATAATCCGAGTCTCAAGGGCACAGTCGCCTGCAAAAAAGACCGTCGGTCGCGCCTTCACTTTGTTCGCCGCTACCCTCCGGATTTTTTGCCTAGCAACTATGCCCTCTCGCCTCGAAAAATGGATTTCGCGACGCAGGAAGTTGCTCGGTCACGGTGTTCCCTCGCAACTAAAGGTGTTTTTCCTTAAGATGATAATTACTCTATAAGGGATTCCATTTTTACTTTTCACACAATTTTTTGAATGATGGAGTAAGCGATTCGCATTCAGGATCAACATCGCACGAATACTTAAGTGTATAATCGTTGTTTTCTTGTATAATGTTTGCTTTAACAGACCATACGGCACCTTGTGGACAATCTCCTAAAGATGTTTTTGCAATGGCTCGCATTCCAAATCCAACATCTTCGTAGTAAAAATTCACAGAGGCTGGAGGTGTGTATCCGATATAATCAAAACTTCCGTAGCAATCATCTAAGGTAACACAATCCGCAAAATTAGCATCTTGCATCATAATGTACGTCCCAAATGCAGGGCTAATTTCACTAGCCTTCGATTTGGCTATTGAGTTATTGGCAGCACCAATGCCAAGAATTGATGTGATCAAGAGAACAAATAGTAAAGCTACCGCTATAAATTGTAAAATGACTATCCATTTTGCCCATGGAGCGGCTTTAAGTGGAAGATTGTCTCCATCTACATACTTTCCCGTTCCTATATGGAACAAGTCAACGATATTCCATATTGCGGGGATAAAAGAGAAAAAGACTGTTATAGATAGTATGAGTTTTATTATACCATTTTTTGATTTCCCACAATAGAAATCGTGGATTCCCAAAGGTCCAAAAAATAAAGACAATAAACCAGCCACACAAGAATCCTTTGGAGATTTTTCGCCATCATCTACCATGTCGTATTTTTGTCCGGGCTCGGCAAAAGGATTTTGGGATATGGATTCTGTTTTTTTCTCAACATCTCCATCAATTTTTTGACCACATTTGGGACAAAATTTAGATCCGTCGATTAATTGATTTCCACAATTTTTGCAAAACATGTTTGTCTCCTAGTTAAATGATAAAGTTTATTAGATTTTTTCAGTTTTTTTTTGGGGGGGGGGGATGATGATTGTTTTTTTTTTTACTCCTTGGTTTTGATGAACGCTTAGCATCTGTTCCGGGGAGTAATTCACACAAAAAAAGACGTGGTGTCGAATGTACCCACGCCTTGGAGGTTCCGCTAAAAACCTAAACGCCATAAGCACAAACGACCCACGCACAGAGTGCGTGAGCGTCTGCCTTATTCCTTGGCGTCTTAAAAATTTAGCGGATTTCCAAGGCCGGAATAGAGCAAATACTCAAAATCCTATCATTTTGCCAAAATTTCTTTCAGCAAAACTATGTCATTTAGAATATACATTTTATTTCACAAGGGTGGATATATCTTTTGAAAATAAAGTCCTTTTTCTCGTTTTTTAACATGATAATACATGTGTCGTTGGGGTATTAGGGGCGCAGGCCCCTAGGAGAGGGGGTAGGCAAAGACTTGCCCTATTGCTTAATGGTGATGCTGGTTAGGGTCGGAGGTGCCCGCTCAAGGCGGGCATGACAATGGTTGGGCAAGGCTTTGACGAGGGGGAGGCTTCCCCCTTTGTATTTCAAGTGTTTTTAGTCATTAGTCACTGTTTAAAAAGTGATTAATCGGTTTCTCTTTTTTGTTTCAATGGCAAAATTTGTTTGAAATCGCCGTTTTCGTGGTTGGCGCGTTTTTTGCAACATCCATGCGACTAGCCTTTGGAACGGTAAAAGTTTATATTTAACAGTGGAGACTCCTCGTGCGTGTGATATCTCAAGAGTTCAAGAAGATGCTTAAGCAGAGCGACGTGTTCGCCCTGTTTTCGAAATCTCATAGGCCAGACCATTCGAAACTTGACAAGGATGTCGAGGAGTTCGAAAAATGGATTGTCGAAGAACATGCAAAAGATCGCCGCCTGCTGATGGAGTTCCCCACCGCTTCGTCAATCCTTTAGGCATCGGACATTCAGGTAGTTGCCCGATGTCATGGACGTTGCCGGGTAACCGACATTGAGTCCGTCAAAAACGAGCGTCCCGAATTCGTTTTCCGTGTCCGTCCATAGGTAGGCCGCCACTCCCATTTGCACGAATTTCAGGGTGTTCCCGATGATGCTGTAGCGTCCTGCCGGGTAAAGGCTGAATCCGTAAAGGTCGCTTCCGTTTCCGCTTTCCCAGCCTTCGGTCGTCCTGAGAGCAGTCATGTCCTTCCCGGTGTTATCCTCCAGGTCTACAAAGTCCTGGGCGGACGGCAGCCGCCATCCCTCTGGGCAGGCCGTCTTGGCGTCGTCGGGAGAATACATCCTGCCGTATTTTTCGCAGTTCTCGTCGTCGTTTTCGTAGCAGTAACTCGTGAAATCCCCCTGGTATTTCAGGTTCTCCGCCATCCACACCTGTTCGCCGATTTTTACCGTCTTGTACACTTGACCGTCCCGCTTGTCCACAAGGAGCGTGGAACCGGCTTCAGCGTCTTCTCCCGGGGCGTAGAACTCGGCAATGCAGATATCCTTCATTCTCTTGGCCGTAGCCTGCAAGTATTCATCGGCGGCAACTTTCGGCGTGAACTTCATGACGCATGTCAAGTGAAGTACGCTGCATTTTTTCAGTTTGAAATAGTCCGTGAAGACGCCGTCGTTTTCAGCGCAGTAGTCCGCAAAGGCGGTAGAATCGGCCCTGCAGTTTGCCACGGCGCTGTCGCCGTAAGAATTGTCCAGGTGATCCTCCACTACAGCGTCCAGCGAATCCCGATTCAAAAATTCCGTATAGATGTTCTTCTTGTAGGTGCGAGTCAAGTTCATGCGGACGCCGTTCTGTTCGGCATACAGGATCACGGTGCAACCGTCGTCAACGGTCCCGCCCGCATGTTCGTAGTAGGGCTTGGCGGCTGTGGTAAAATCGACATCGAACCACGACAAGCCCCGTTCCTTGTCCTTGACTTCCACGAGCCTCAGGGCGACCTTGGGTTCCCATGTTATGAGCCTTGCATAGGCGGCGCTGTCCAGGCTGGCGTTCTGCTCTTCGGTGTAGCCGTTGGCGATTTCCTTTTCCGAATCGCTGCAGGCGGTGTAGAACAGGAACGCAAGGCAGGGGATGGATAGAATGTTCGGGGAAAATCTCATTTTTTTATCTCTTTGGTCAGCGGGAACAACTGCAGGTTCACCCTGTAAACCCTGTCACAGTCCTCTGCGGCAGAAACGATTGCGGCTATCTTCTTGCGGCAGAAATCCAGTTCGCTTACGATCTGCGCGTATGCCGCCCGGTTTACGGCGACCGTCATTCCTGAAAAGTTGCGCTCCGTTACGGGGAATGCCTCGACGGCCTTCTCCGCAAGCCTTGCCATCTGCCTGTGCATGCCGCGGATGGCCCGCGGAATCTTCTCGGACGAGCCAAGAATTGCCTTGTCGGATTGGACATACCTGTTGCGCCG
Organism: Fibrobacter sp.; assembly: GCA_016295375.1. Classification (GTDB taxonomy): domain Bacteria; phylum Fibrobacterota; class Fibrobacteria; order Fibrobacterales; family Fibrobacteraceae; genus Fibrobacter. Next base: position 14,436 of record JAEDLI010000040.1, read on the forward strand.
CTCCTTCAGAAATCCCGCCTGAACCAGGAAATCCAGGGATTTCTTCACGTTCTCGGGAGTTACGTTTTCGTGGAACATGTTCGCGATTTTTGATGGCGTGGCATTGGCAATCCTGGGGGCAAGTTCCCGGAGCACCGGGTTCCACCAGTTCTTGAAGTATTCGTAGCCGTCGCCCCCTACGACCCGGATCCTGTCGTCCTTTGCCAGGGTGTGCATCTGTTCAAGGGCGGCCTGCCTTTTCTTTTCTACGGGGGAATTGCAGTAGGTGACCAGCGCCAAGAAGTAGGATGTCTGGATCTTGGAAAGGCCCATGACTTTTGACAGGCGGGCGGCGCCGACGCAGCTCAATTTCGACTTCCCGTCACAAACGAGTTTCAGGAACTTTGTGCTGGCGTATCCGGCCATCTTGTTGAAGCCGCGCCACGACAGGCCCGTCATCAACTTGCGCTCTTCGTAAAAATCCCTGATGTAGGTTCGGTAGTTGTCGTAGTCGGATATCGGTTTCATGGGCTTTTCAAATTTACCTTATTGTTCCCGGGTTTGCAATTTCTTGAACCGGAAAGGCCCCGGGATTGCCGTCTCCGTCATGGTAACCTGGAAGAATCTCCTATATGTCTCAAGTTGAGTCATATAGAAAATTTCTGATAGAAAATCTTGAAAAAAGTTGTTTTTATGTGCGCTGAAGGCTTGCGGTGCAGGGGGGTGCTTTGTTATTTTTAGGGGGTAAAGATTTTCAAGAGGTTTCCCTATGAAAAATACATTCTCCAGAAAGTTTACGGTCAGCGCCCTTGCTGGGGTGCTCGGTGTTGCATTTATTGCTTGCGGGGACGACGGATCGTCTTCGCCGAAAGGGACGGGGCTCCCCGCCGAAGTGGCCGACATGGAAGAACTCGAAACATACGAGTGCAGCATGGATGTCATCGGCGAAAAGGTTTTTGTGGAGAGCGAAGACCTTCTGTATGAGTGCGATGGCGATGCGTGGTTCAAGTCCTACGACCAGACAAAGCCGAATTCTGCAAAGTCGTCGAGCAGCACGAGGGCAGATGGTAAGGGCGACGAAGGCGGTGACGAAAATTCCCCTGATAGCGAGAAGGGTAGTTCTTCAAGCGTCGCTCCGAGCGATGTCGAGGGGGCTAGCAGTTCTGCAGAAGTAGATGACGGGCTGGGGTTTGAAGTTAAGGAAACCTGCACCGAAGTGGGCGCTTGCGACGCCATGGCCAAGGCCGATATCAGCACTTGGCACTTTGTGCGCAAGGATGCTTTTGGCGACGATGCCGAATATACCTACGCTGCGGACGGCAAGGACCTCATCATAACAATCAAGAACGCCGATGGTTCCAAGAACAGCAAGACTTACTCCATGTACAACATGGAATCTGAGGTTGGCATGGAAATGGCCTTCAACGCCGCAAAAGCTACCTGTGAAGACGGCGGCGGAAACGATGTTGTTACAAAGACCTGCGTGCAGGATACGGTGTACTCGTCGGTTGGCATAAAGTATGGTTCATTACTTGACGAACGTGACGGTCATACTTACAAGACGGTTAAAATTGGCGACCAGACTTGGATGGCAGAGAACATGAAATTCAAATGCGAAGGCCGTTTCTGGGTTGCTGACAGTGAATATTTCTACACATGGACTTCGGCTCTGAATGACGAAAAACTCTTTGATGAAGACAATCTCCCCCGTATTGTACGAGGTATATGCCCCGAAGGTTGGCATGTTCCTAGTCCAGCCGATTTTGAATCTTTGCTTGTTTATGTGGGAGGGGAAGACTCAGCAGGAATCAACCTAAAGAGTGTTGATGATGGAGGTTCCGACATTTATGGATTCTCGGCAAAACTTATCGGCTATTACAGTACCTGGTATCGTAAAATACAAGATGCGGGAGATCAAGTGAATTTCTGGGCTGCAGATAGCAACAACGCGCGTGAGGGATACGCAATCGCTCTAAAAATAGGAACAAGTTTTGGGAAAAGTGTCGGAAGGATTGGTGATAGTGCAAGTGATTATGGATCCCCGGTCCGTTGTCTAAAAGATTAGACGGTAGAACGTTTGGCGTGACGCTCGATCCGGGTTTCAAGCGATACTTAAAAACGAAGCTGCCATGGTAAGTTTTCTGAATGCAATCCTGCACTCGGACGATGAAATCAAGAAGAAGTACCCGTCGAATGACCCGAAGGACGTTGCCGAGCGTGAAAAGCGCCGCTATGAAATTCCATTCGTGTTCGCAGTCTGGATTTGTAATTTCCCGATCAATTCAGATAAAAATTACCGCGATGCCTGGCGCATCTACAGTGAAAATTCGATTGCAAAGAATGCCCCGCAGCCGGTAACCGAAAAAATTAAGTATATTATTATTGATCTGGCTCTATCTGCTGACGCATGCCGGGAGCAGCGACAAACTCCCTGTTTTTAACGATCGCGTGCTTGACGATGCCGTCGCTCGCATCACGGTTGACCCGGGCAACGACAAGGAACTTTTGGAGGCGCAAGTGGCTTGCGCTATCCATTACTTTGTTATTTTAATAATCCTTCACGCAACGAGCGTAGAGCCCGTGAGTAGAACTGCCCATCTCTAAATCAAAATTTTTCCCTATCCAGCTATATTCATAGTATAAATTATAGAGCTTATCAACGTATGTCGTATCCAAGGTGAAATTTTCAGCCTCAACAGAATCGGTGTAAACAGTATCAATTACCATTCTTACCTCCAAAGAGTCTTCGCTTGTCCAAAACTCGGTTTCATTGAAGGGACTCTTTTCCACTTTCCCCAAAAACTTCCTAGTCGGCAACATGGTAAAACCGGTCGTATTCGTAGGCTTTACCTCAGAAGGATCCCAATAGGAATTTGTTGCCATGAGGTTTCCCATATTATCTGCGACCGTGAACAAATCTTGCCATTCAGCCACCGACGGCACATGCCAGCCACTAGGGCAGATTGAATCTCTCTGGCTGCCATAATAAACACTTCCTATTGAATAATACTCAATTGTATCCTGACGGTCACGCAGATATTTTCCTGGTGCATATCTCAAATTTTCTGCCATCCAGGTATAATTGCCGATTTTTAGATATCCGTAAACATTGCTGTCGCGCTCATCTGTAAAATAGCTGTATTCAAGATCGCCGTTGAAATGATTTTTTGCTCCGTTCAAGTCATGGACCAATTGAGTTTGCGCTATTTTTATGGAATCAAGACGGTTTTGGCGAACACTTTGAAACTTTTTCATGGCATCGGCGGAATCCACCCTGGAACCCAAAAGACAGCGAACATACATTTCAGAAGACTTTCCTGAAAAATTGGGTTCAAATGGCTTACGGTCGCCTAGATCGATGGAATAGCAGACTGCCATTCGGGAATTGGATTCGTACTTGTATCCGTACTCCGTATCGATGCGAACACCATAATCCGTAGATGTACTGGTCCAATAAGTGTTGGAGCCGCCCCAACCATGTTCAGCCAAGCCACAGAATGTAGTGGAATCGCATTTAGAGGTTACCAACGTCTTAAGCTCGTCAAACTCAGCCATGGTCGGCAAATGCCAGCCCGGAGGACATATTCCATCGTTATACAAGCTATCATCATAGTAGGCAAAATTCATTGCCACTTCATAGGAATACTTGCGTCCAGACTCACCATCAGAAGATTGCTCAACATTGTTTGTTGCCATCTTCGGATTCCACAGCGTGTCGTAGAAAGCTAGATTTTCGGCCATCCATACTTGAGTACCGACCCGAGCAATTTTATAGGTTGTTCCATCACGCGGGTCAACCATGGAGCTCATTTTGACGACGCCGTCTTTTGTTCCTGAATTCTCAAAAGAATTTTTGTCGCCGGAGCCAGTCTCGTCTTCACTACCGGAATTGGTACCGCTGTCGCCGCAGGCAATTAGCGTCAAAGCAAAGCCAAGAGCCATAGTTATCGGGAACAAGTTTTTTTTCATTATGCCTCCAAATTTATCTAGCACAATAGTACACCTAATATAACTAATGGAAAATGTTCAACCAGGCCTTGCAGAGCCGTAAAGTGAGTTTTGCAAGCCCATTTGTCAAAAACAGCAGCTATGGCAATAGCAGAAAGAAGAATCGTTTTTTTCATATTTTGCTTCTAGAGAATTATGATGTGGAGGAATATAGTTTGAACAAATAAATTGTGCAAGACGTTTTGAATGCCTGTTTCTTGTAAAATTTCATGAATTGACTATGAAAACAGCCTGGTTATTTTCTACTATTTAGTTGTAAAAGTATGAGGAAATTTTTATGAAGTTTGGTTTGTTGAATGTTTTGGCGCTTGTAAGCGTTATTCCCCTTGCCGTTGCGCTCAACGCCTGCAGCGATGATAGTTCCACATCTAGCCCGGCGACAAAGTTGCCGACCGAGGTCAAGGACCTGAAGGAACTTGAAGAGCACAAGTGCGATATGAGCGTCATCGGCGAGAAGGTCTATGTGACCGAACTCGAAGAGAACTACGAATGCGACG
>JAEDLI010000041.1 GCA_016295375.1 Fibrobacter sp.
AGCCATGGGTTCGTGCACCAGGTGGACTTCCTTGGCACCAGCCTGCTTGGCGGCGTCAATCACGGCACGTTTTTCCACTTCGGTAATACCGCTGGGCACACCGACCACCACACGAGGTTTTACCATCCACAGGGGGTATTTCTGCACCCGCTTGATGAATGTCTGCAAAAGGGTTTCCACCAATTCAAAATCCGCAATCACGCCATCGCGCATAGGGCGCACGGCACGGGTTTCGCCAGGAGTACGGCCAAGCATTTTCTTGGCTTCGAAGCCGATGGCCGAAACCCTGTTGTTCTTGCTATCTACAGCAATCACGGTGGGTTCGTTAATTACAATTCCTTGACCAGCAACGTGAACCAGAGTATTGGCGGTTCCGAGGTCTATACCGATATCGCAAGAAAATAATCCAAACAAAATGTTTCCCTCTATGTGAAGATTTTGTTGATTAATATAGTAATTAGTTGTTAGGGACTAGGATCTAGGGGCTAGGGGTCACTTCGCTTTGAGGCTCGAGGCACAAGGTGCCAGGTCCGAGGCGCAAAACTCAATTCTTCAACGAATCTGCCCCGAAGAACAGGACCTTGTAGTACCGGTCCCAATGGCGAGCGCTCACATCGTAGCGGTATTTCCGCTTCTCGTGAAGCGCCATGTCCTTGTAAATAAAATAATCCACTTCGGCGTAGGCAGAGTAAATCTCGGACTCCGCCCCAGAAAACAACCTAAAGTCCTTGACCCGGTAATAGGGCGTGTCCAACAAGGCATCCCGGCTTCCAGCCTTCATAGTCTCCGCCACCATGAACTTCAGGTCTTCCTGAAGGTAGGATTCCAATTTCTTCTCTATACGGTCAGTCCGCTCGGAACAGCCAACGAGCAGTAATGTAGCAATGGCGAAAATAATCGGCTTCATGGACGGAAATGTAGAAATAAGGTTCGAGGCATGAAGCTCGGGGTGTGAGGTGTGAGGTGTGAGGTGTGAGGTGTGAGATATGAAGCACGAACCTCAAAGGGAGCCTTTGGCGACCGAGCTCACACCTCAAAGGCGCAAAACGCCGACCTCAACCCCCTAGCCCCTCCTAAACAAAAACGCCCCCGTTAGCGGAAGCGTTCTCAAGTCCTGTTACAAACAAATTAGAATGAATACGTTGCAGAGATTCTAGAGAAGATTCTGCCTTCGCCCTGGAAGGGGTTACGGAACAACAGGTCTTCAGCAACGGTCACATCAATTTTCAGTTTTTCTTCGATGTTGATACCGAAACCAAAGCCCACATGGTCATCGGCAGTACCGTCAGCAAGCGGGTTCGTGCTGAAGAAATTTCCGTCTTCGCGGCAGACACCCTGACCAGACTTGTTCTTCTCGTTGACGTCGCACTTGGTATAGAGGATAGACTTCTGACCGCCAACGCGAATCACGAACCAATCCCACCAGATGTTACGTTCGATACCGAAGGTAATCATGCCACCAATATCGGAACGCTTGTCCCAATGGGGATGTTCTTCACCCTGAGAGTCATAAACGGATTCGCCAGAATCATAGTCAAAATACCAGTCGTGAGCCTTCAGCTTGTTCCAGATGAAGTCAGCGCCCATCCAGAAGAAGCCGCGGTCAAGAGCCACATTGATACCGAGACCGGCCTGTGCATGCTTGTCTTCGATACCAGGAGCCTGCATCAACCTCATGGAGAAGGCCGGCACCAGTTCGCCATCCAGAGCGTCCAGCGTAAAGAAAGCGCGAGACTTGGCAAGGAAGGAGAAATCACCGTCATCGAAGAAATTCAGGTGTTCCGGACCGTACTGAATACGAGCCAAGCCAAAGCTGAACTCGAAATCAATATTGCTTCCGAACTGCAGATTCAAACCACCATCGGCCTGGACTGCAGAAGCATACGCTCCATCTTCAACCTGGTATTCGCCGCTTTCCGTCTTGTCACCACCGTCCTGGTGGGCAATGTAGATGTGCAAGCCCCAAGCATCTCCGTTAGAAAGGGTACCGCCCAAGAAGCCGTCGAAGTTCGTCACAGTCTCAGGAACTGCCGTGGTGTCGCCAGAGCTTTCACCAACAACTTTCGTCGGGAAATAACGCATCAGCTCGTTGTTAATACGGCCAAAAAGACCACCGATAGAGAGGCGCGGATCGGGATTGTTTTCGTCACCCAGAGAAAGTGAGAAAATGCCACCAAAGTTCGGATGCTGCGGATCCTTATTCGTTCCCGTAGGCACATCCTGGGTATAAGGTCCAAATTCACCGATCAAGTAGTTCGGGTAAAGGTTGATGTTTGCAGCGTTGTCAAAGATGCTAACATCATCCATAATGTAAGTGGTGTTCTTGCCCATGGATTCCACACGAGCGAAGGTTGCAAAGGCAGACCCCACGCCGAGGACGCCGAAGGATAGACCCACTGCCGCAGCTGTTTTAAAATTCATTGTACAGGACTCCTGTTGAAATATCTGTCATAAAGTTAAATATATTCTTTGAAAAACGCAACAGAAAAATGAAAAAAGACCGCGCTTTTCGCGCGGCCTTTTTTAGCGTATCGCTAGACCTGAATTATTCAGAGAAGGTGAACGGAATGGTTACCGTAGTGTTACCGGACTTCACCTTGCTGAACTTCCAGCGACTCACGGCATTCTTGATTTCGCCATCAAACTCGCCGTAACCAGTGGTGGAAGAAGCAATGGAAATGCTGATAACTTCACCGCCCGGAGCGATCGTGAACTTCAGGGTAACCTTACCCTGGAATCCCGGTTTCTTCTTCAGGAACTTGTTATAGATGTGGCGCAGACCCGGAGTACGCTGACGCACAACCTTCATGATGTCTGCAGCGGAACGAGATCCACCACCGGCACCCATGTCGATATCGCGTTCAGACGGAGTCTTGATGGATCCCTTAGCCTTGGTAGCGATACCACCGCCACCACCGCCAAGGAGGCCTGCCAGACCGTCACCGATACCACCGGAACCGCCTTCGGCATAACCTTCGTTAAAGCCACCATCAGCCTTACCGCGACGGCCACCGAGAACAGTCTTACCCGTAGTCTGGAGGCCTGCCACGTCCTTAAGAACCTTGTCGATGTCCTTGGTGAACTTCTGGTTCTTCATCAGGTCGTAGGCCGCAGCACTAGCGTTTTTGGTCTGAGCAGTGAGGAGCTTAAGCACGCCACGAGTCTGGGGAGCATTAGGCTGGCCCTTACCACGGGGCTTGCCGCCACCACCAGCCTTCTTACGAGGCTTCTTGGGCTCTTCTTTCTTCTTCTCTTCTTTCTTTTCTTCCTTCTTTTCGTCCATCACCATGGAAGCGGAAAGGTCGGCAGCTGCAGATTCTTCGAAGATCACTTCGTCAACCACAGCTTCGTACATGGAAGCCCACAGGGAGAAAGCAAGAGCAACGATCAGGGAGATACCGGCGATAGCACCCATCTTCTTGTCGGATTCCGGCATCAGGGACGCTACTAACGGATCTACAGGAGCTTTTTTCTTAGCCATAATTATTCCTCCCCGCCGTTCTTTTCCATCACGGCAAATGCGATGTTCGTGTAACCGGCAAAGCCACAAGTGGCCATCACCTTGTACATGGCATCGTACGGGATGTTCTTGTCAATCTGGACAATGATATGGCCAGCTTCATCAGCCGGGAGGCCCATCTTCAGGTTGTGTTCCTGTTCGATAGCGCGACGGTCTTTCAGAACGTCGTTCACCTTTTCGACCAGAAGTTCTTCCTGACTGAGCACATCGGGAGTCGGCACCACCTTTTCATTATCCACGATAACGTACGCATTATCGACCACCACCGTCAAGGAAACTTCCGTAGGTTGCACCTTGGAGGTAGAAATCGGAAGAATCAGGTTTTCGGCCTGAGTCAAAAGCTGACCTTCAGCATCCAGGTTCTTAATCATGAACACCAGAATGATGGTCATCATGTCCATCATGGACGTGAGGGAGAAAGGTACGTCTTCGCTAAACTTACGAGTTCTTCTAGCCATGATTAACCTCCCAACTTAGCAAGTTGAATCTTCACGAAACCAGCTTCTTTGGAGCGGTCCATAAGCTGAATGATCTTGTCAAATTGAGTATCGTCGTTTGCCACGATGATAATGTTATCCACGTCTTCGAGGTCAATAAACTGCGTATGAATTGCAATCAGGTCCTTCGCAATCAGGTCGTAGGCAGAAAGCGGATAAATCATGGTCTTGGCGGCCACGTCCGGTTTGAGCGTGCGAGCGGAGTTAGGCGTAAGGGTTGCAAGGGTCACGCCTGCACCGGGCTTCTTCAAAGCCGGCGGCGGGGTAAGTCCCAAGGTGCCTTCGCCAGGGAGAGCGAGGAAGCTGTTGTTTCCATCTACGTATGCACTGTCAGCAAGGGGTTCTTCAGCGCTGCCACCATTAGTGTAGAGTGCCCAAATAACCTTGCCGGGATCTTCTTCAGATTCCTTCTGGATTGCCCAGAGTTCGATGTTCTCGATTTCGTAAAGATATTTTTCTTTATCCATCTCAGAACCATCTTTGCACTTGGGTCCGTGTCCACTTTCCACTGTCGCCTTGACGTCGTCCACGGCGTAGGTAATCAGTTTAGCATCGGACTTGCAGCGGAACGTCCACATTTCCTTGAAATAGACGTTGGGCTGGAAACCACCACGAGCACCTATCACGAGATAATCGCTGGTAATCGCGAGGGAAAGGTTCAATGCCTGCTGGTCGGGCTCCGGAGGAGTGTCGTTGTCCATCTGCATCATAGAACGTTCAGGCAGATTGACTTCAACAATAGCCAGCTTGGAGAAAGCGGTCATAGACAAAAGCATAGGAATCAGAATAGTAAACAAGCCCATGGCCGGCAACAGGTCCGGTTCTTCAGGCTTGGCTGGTTTCTTTAATTCTTTTGCCATGTTTTATAACTCCGTTAAATTAAAACTCTCAGTCGAAATTAGGAGAGGGAGTTGATAATCTTGAGGCCCTTTTCTTCCATTTCCTGGATCAGGCGTTCGGAGTTCATGTTGAGAAGACCCACAATGACCAGAAGAGGCACGGCGGAGAGAAGTCCAAGGAGCGTCGTACCCATAGCGATAGCGATACCGTCGGAAAGAGCCTTAGCACGTTCAGAAGCGGGTTTGTTAGCCACAGCATCGAATGTGAAGATCAGACCGTAAATCGTACCCATCAGTCCGAGCAAGGTGGAGATAGAAGCCATAACCTGGATAATGCTGATATAACGAGTAAGACGGGGAGCTTCAGTCAGGAACACGGCGTCGCATGCGGCCTGCATGGTGTCGCGGCCACCGCTCTTGGCACCAACGATAGCAGCCATCACACGAGCAATGGGCAGGTTGGTCTTGTTGGCCAGGGTAAGAGCTTCTTCGAACTGCTGAGAGCTGATGAGCTTACCGAAGTCGGCCAGGAACTTGGCGCGGCCCTTGGAGCTCTTCACCATGATGTAAACGATACGTTCGATAGAAAAGCCCAGACCGATCATGAACACCACGAGGATGATCCACATGAACTGGTAACCATCAGATTCAGGGCTGAAGGATTGAAGCATTTTAGACATTAGTGTACTCCTTTAGAGTTGTTTTTGGTTTGTTTTTTGTAATTCCTGCGTTCATATTTATTTTTTTTAAAGCGTTTTAGGGGCGTCAAGGCTGTAAAACTTTATTTACAGCACGAGAATCGGCCCCAAAGGCTCTAAAAAGCGAGGGAACCCTATGAACAAGGTTCCCGTAAAATTGTTTTTACCGCACTACTTGTTCTTCTTTCCCTTCTTTTTCGGGGCAGGAGCAGCAGCGGGGGCGGCCTCGGGTTCAGCACCAGATTCAGAAGCGCCTACTTCTGCACCTGCAGCATCGGCAGCGGAGGGAGCCGGGGCCATCTGAGCCTTCAGTTCAGCCAATTCCTTCTTCAACTTTTCGTTTTCAGCCTTGGCTTCCTTGATAATGTCGCGGTAGGTAGCGAGCTTTTCTTCCGGAGTCATGACTTCGGACTTGGAAATCTGCTCGATACGAGCCTTGGTCTTGAAGTAGGCCGGGTCAGCAAACAAGGTAGACGGGTCGAACTTTTCAATCTTGGTGTTCAACGTCTCGTTTGTTTCATCCATCTGCTTCAAGAGTTCAAACAACTTGGCTGTCCACTGGTTGTCGATACCGTAGTGGGCAGAAGCCTTAATACCGGTTGCGCACACGGGCACAGCAGCCTGCTTTGCGGCGTCGGACTTGTTGTTCAATTCTTCACGATAGGCTTCCAAGTCTTCGTGAGCCATTTCGATAGCGTCTTCCTTCACAGCACCTTCGTATTCCACATATTCCCTTACGATGGCAGCGGAGTCCGGCAGCGGAGCGTTGGCGAAGGCGTCAGCCACTTCGGCAAACACGGCGCACTGCTGGTAGTACATTTCGATATAGCCCTCTTCGGCCTGGATCACATCCTGGTTGTAGAAGCCCTGGTCACGAGCAAGGTCAATGTTCTTCTGGAAGATAGGACGAGCCTGGTCGTAGTAAGGAGGCAGCTGCTGCACGATAGTGATACGTTCAGCAAACATTTCTTCTTCGCTCTTGGCACTCTTTTCCTGTTCGCGAACCTTGGTGGCCATGACCACGAAGAGCATACCCATCTTGTTGGTGGCGCGGAAGGTCCACTTTTCAGAAGCGTAAGACGCAGACTTGGAGTAGTGACCCATGGCGGCCTGCAGGATTTCCACCAACTTCTTGATGGTCGCGGCCTTTTCCTTTTCCTTGCCCTTCAGCACATAGGGTTCCATCTTGTTGTATTCATGTTCACCCAAGTAGAAGGCGGCTTCAGCAGGAACGCCCGGATCGGCATTCTTGATTTGCAAACCGTACTTGTCGTAGTTCTTAAGGGTCTGGTCGTAATCGGCGACAGCCTTTTCTTCTTCCTTAAGTTCCATGTAGGCACGGGCTGCACCGATATAGGCAGCAATCAGCTTTTCCTTGTCTTCGGTGTAGTTCTTGATAAAGAAGTGATATTCCTTGGCAGCGTCTTCCCACTTCTTGGCATTGGCGTAGGCCACGGGAATGCTGAAGGCGGCATCCAAAGCGTAAGTGCTCTTGGGATAGTCATGGACCAGGTCCTTGGAGCAGCGAATGGCTTCGTCGGTCATCTGGGCTTCGTCGTAGCTCAAGCAGGCGCTATAGAGGAAGCTCGGAGTACGTTCATCCTTGGGGTAACGCTTGTAAGCCAGTTCGTAAGTCACAGCAGCCTGCTTCTTGTCCGGAATGGAGTCAAAGGTCTGGGCAGCGAAGCCGATTGCCTGGAAGGCCATGGAATCTTGCGGGAAATTATTGGTAATGAACAAGAAGGTCTGGGCGGCCTGACGGGGGTTGCCAGCTTTCTTGTAGTTGCTTGCGGCACGCAAGATACCCCTAATGGTAAGAGAAGAACTTGCATACTGCTTAGGCAGCATCATGAACGTTTCAGCAGCCTGTTCGTGCTTGCCGACGCTTTCGTAGGCCACGGCCGCTTCGAACACGGCCTTATCGGCAAAGGAAACCAGCGGGTAACGCTTAACCAATGCCAAGTATGCCTGAGCACCTTCTTCGTACTGCTTGTTCTTCACAGACTTTTCGGCCTTCTGGAAGAGCACGGCCGCGATAGCCTTCTCGATTTCCTTGGCCATGGAGTCGTTCTTGGTAGCCTTCACATCGTGGTACTGCTTGTACAACCATTCGAATTCCACCAAAGCTTCGTCCAACTGGTCAGATTCCAGCAAGGACTGGGCGAGCATACGACGAATCAGCAAAATGTACTGGTGATCCGGATAACGCTGAACCAGGTCGCGCAACACGGTCACAGCAGTCTTGTGCTGCTTAGCCTCGTAATGCACGATAGCGGCGTTGTAGGCAAGTTCAGCAGCTTCCTTGTTCTGACCAAACTTGGCCATATACTTGTCAACCTGAGCAAAGTAGGCCTTGGTTTCTTCGCCCTTGTAGGCCTTAGTTGCATCGCCACCGTACTTCTTGGTCTTGGCCGCTTCACGAGCCTGGTCCATCATGAGCACAGCGTTGTAGGCAGCTTCTTCTTTCTTCAGGAGTTCCTTGTCACCCATGGGACGACGTCCATAGCGGGTGGTATCGGAATCCACAATCCAGTTGAACATCTTGGCAGCGTTTGCAAACTGTTGCATTTCCTGGTAAACCAGAGCCAAATTGATGTGGACCCTGTATTCATCCCAGGACGGTTCCTTGGCATAACGTTTCAAGAAAGCTTCGTATGCCTTAATAGCCTCGGCATACTGCTTCTTACCGGCTTCCAGGTCACCTTCCTTGGTGAGCTTGGCAGCACGAGCATGGTGGTACTGCGGAATGTCCAGCATAGCGCCACGAATGGCCGTTTCGGCATTCTTCACAGATTCAGGATATTTCTGATTTTTCTTGTACCAAGAAGAGTTGCGGTCGTAGCGCTTCACCACGGTGTAGCGGTGTTGCTGAGCTTCTTCGAACTTCTGCTGGATGATGAGGATTTCAATCATCGCGATATCGGCCAGAGGAGCGTCGATGTAATCAGGGTTGATGGACATCAAACGCTTGAAGGACTGCACCGCTTCTTCGTTACGGTCATGGTCCTTGTTCTTCATACCGATACGATAGTACACGGAGTCCTTGAAGGGAACCTTCTTGTCTTTCAAGAAAGCTTCGGCTTCGGCGACACCACCGCCTTCCAAGTCAGAGAAGGAGGCTGCCATGAAGTCCATAGCTTCAGCACGAAGGTCGTTGGGGTATTTACCCTTATCGGCACCGATGATGTAGTCATAATACTTGACAGCAGCTGTTTCGTATTCAGCGATATTGTAGTAAGATTCTGCCAAGTGGTACATGGCAAGAGCAGCTTCCTTACCCGTCAAGTTTTCGAAACCAGTCACCTTTTTGTAGGCGTCGATAGCGTCGCGGAACTTACGGTTCATGAAGTGGTATTCTGCTATACGAAGCCATGCCTTGGGAACAAGACCGTTATCAGGGAAGTTGCGGACCAGGCGTTCACGGAGGCGGAAAGCCTTTTCGTCTTCGCCACTAGCTTCTTGCACGGCGGCGGCCTGGTACAGCACCATGGGAGTCTTGCTTTCCTTGGGATACTTGTCGATGTATTCCAAGAAGTAACCCAGGGACTTCTGGTGGTCGGCCTTGGGGAACTGGTCGATGTTTGCGCACTTGGCGGGCTTGTTGTCGCGGTCAGCGCACCATGCCACATCTTCTTCGTACTGGGCTTGCTTATCCAGGAAGAGCTTTTCTTCTAACTGGAACTGGTAGTGGCCCAACTGTTGCAAGGCAGAAGCGCAGCGGGCGTTCTGCTTACCCTTACAGTTGTTCACCTGCTTTTCCCACTGCTTGATAGCAGAGCGCATGCCTTCTTCGTCAAGACCACCAGAACGGCAAGCCTGAGCAGCCTGGTTCTTAAGGAGCTTGTAAGAGTTGGCGCAGTCCTTATACTTTGCAGAGCCCTTTTCCATGGACTTGCACTTTGCGTAGAGTTTCTTGGCTTCTTCGGTTTTATCCTTACAGGGATCGGAAGCGGCAAAGGAGGTTCCCACCAAGGAAAAGACCATTGCCGTTAAGAGTAAGATACGTTTCATTATTCTCTATCCACCTATAATTTCTATAAAAGGGACGAACCCGGATTACTCCAGGTCATCCAATTCCTCCAGTTCCTGAGCAGCGCCAGAACCACCGGCACCACCAGCCATCTTGGTCTTGACGGTAGCCAAAGTAAAGCCAGCGTCGTCCAAAATGCGCTTACGGTTAGATTCAAAGCGGTCGCTCTGGATAGACCTCTGAGTAAACTCAGCATAGTCTTCGATGGCCTTATTAGCCTTATCAAAATCAGGCTTCAAAGCTTCACGCTTGCTTTCCACACGAGGCGTGGGCAACTGACGGGCAAGGTCAAGAGCCTTGACCTGAACAGAATCGAAATCGTTCTGCATGGCTTCGTAAGCCTGACGGGCGCTGTCACGTGCGGCTACAGACACAACCGGCTGTTCCGTACGCTTTTCGGCCTGTTCCAGAGATTTCACGGCCTTGTCGTAGTCCTTCTTGATGAAGTAGCAGTAACCCTGAACCAGGTAGGCTTCGGAAACCAGGAAGGACTCCGGAAGGTTGCTGATAATCCAGTTGGCAGGCTTCAAAGCCTCATCGGGCTTGTTCACCTTGAGGAAGGACCATGCGATACCGAGCATTGCTTCGTCATACACAGGGGAACCCGGTTCCACCTGGCCATACATCTGGGCAGCGGCAGCCACATCGGGCTTTTCGCCAGAGAAGTAGATATGGCCGAGTTTCACCTTGGCTGCATCCTGCAGGTCGCGTTCAGACTGGTTGGAAACCGGCTGTTCCGTAATGTCGCGGAAGCAGTTTTCGGCTTCTTCCCACTTGCCCATGCGGCTGTAGGCGATACCCATGGTGTAACGGGCATAGAAATAGTTTGCGTTACCGGGGAGAATGGCAGCGAGCAGGTCTACAGATTCCTGATAGAGGCCCTGTTCGAACTTGATCTGACCAGCGATATAGTCGGCGTCCGCCTTCACATCGCTCTTGCCGAACACCTGAACAATGTTCTGATACTTGGCCATAGCGTCGGTGTACTTGCCTTCCTTATAGTCGATGTTCATCAACTGGAAGTGGTACTTGGCGTTCTGTTCCGTTCTGGGATAGCGTTTGATAGCGTCTTCGTAAACAGCACGGGCAGCCTTGTGCATGCGGAGGTTTTCAAAGGACTTTGCCTTGTAGAACGCGGCCTGGTCCACCAAGTGGAATGCGGGGTACTTGGTCTGGACCTTACCGAAAGCATAGGCGGCTTCGAGGAACTGACGGTTCAAGTAGAGACGCATAGCGGCGCGGTAATCGTTTTCAGGTTCGATCTTCAAACGACGATAGCGTTCTTCACCAATCTTCTCTTCACGAGTGTCACCGAAGCGGGTGGTGAGCTTCACAGCCCAGATAAAGCCACGGTTCTTCTTGGCGTAGAGGTCGTCGTGAGACATTTCCAGGTCAAGCTGCAGGTAGCGGAAGAAGCTTACGTCCTTCACGTTAACCGTTGCGCCGACAACCGGGTAACCTTCCTTCGTGAAACGAAGACGGACACCAAGGTGCGGGGACAGATAGTAGGTCAAGGTGAAGCTTTCTTCCAAGTTCATGCCCTCACCACCTTCTTCATCGTCGTGCATCACGTCGATAATAGAAAGTTCGGCCTTGGCCTCGAGAGCGCGGTTAAGCCCGCGGTAGAACAAGGAGAAGTTCAGGTTAGCAGGAATCTTGTACGCTTCACTCTCCGTGAAGAGGACCACCGTGGGGGCATCCTTTTCAGCAGTACTGATTGCAGGCTGCAGAGCGTTCTGCAAAGCAACACCCACAAACAAGTCGCCGTACTTGGAGGAGGAAAGCGGGTTCCAGCTCACGCCCACGTCGGCACCGAAGGTCACGTGCTTCACTTCATCGAACTGGTTGATGTAAAGCACAGAGATGTCGAGACCCACGGCCACGCAGTGCATCAGGTTATAGGCATAGCCCAGCAAGAAGGCGAATTCATCATAGGACTTGCCGCCATCGATAGAAGCACCGTTCTCGAAGAAGGAGAATCCGATGGTGTGCTTGTAATCCATAGGGAAAGCCAAACTCACGTATTCCTGGCTGGCTTCACCACTGATAGAACTGAAGAAAGCGGCACTTACTTCCAGCTGGTCCGTCATGGAAATTCCAGCGGGGTTCACATACATAGCAGTGTTGTTACTACCAAATTCACCGAACCAGTCGTTCTGCTGGTATTTGTGCGGGGAGTAGACTGCTTCAGCGTAAAGCGCGCTGGCAGCTACTGTTAGTCCGAGGACTGACGTTTTGATGAAACTAGTACGCATCATCATCTACTCCTTTACTTGATATCCGTGCGCTTGAATTCGATACGACGGTTCTGCGCACGCCCTTCGGGGGTTTTGTTGGAGGCCACCGGCTTGGTATCACCCATACCGGATGTTGTAATACGGCTTTCGGAAATACCCTTTTCTACAAGGAAGTTCTTCACAGCTTCGGCGCGATCGGCAGAGAGCTGCTTGTTCTTGGCCTTGTTACCCTGGTTATCCGTATGGCCCACGATTTCAAAAGTAGCTTCGGTAAAGGTTTCCATGATGTCCACCACCTTCAAGAGGGAGATGTAGGAATCCTGAGTGATGGTTGCCTTACCAGATTCAAAGTTCACGCCTTCGAGCACGAACACCTTCTTGGGCGGCTGCGGCACTTCGTCCGGGCAACCGTCATCGTCCTTGAAGTCGTTGATGGTTTCGGGCTGTTCGGGGCAAAGGTCAACTTCTTTACAGACGTGAGCAAAGTTAGCTTGCATAGCCTTGGCTTCAACCCAAGGATCGCAGATACCGTCGCGGTCGTTGTCGGCATCCGGGCAGCCATCATCATCTTGATAGCCGTCAAAGTCTTCACCTTCTTCGGGGCAGTTATCTACACCGGTACAGACCGATGCGTATTTGTCTGCAAGACCCTCTTCGGAGACCCAAGGATCGCACATGCCGTCGGCATCGGTGTCCGGATTACGGGTCTCTTCCACTTCCTCCTCTTCCTTCTCAATCTCAGTAGCAGTAAGGCCGATATCTAGCTTGCCCTTTCCACGCTTGAGCATCGGCGAGGTGGACTGGCAGTAGAAGTTCGGCTTCGAAAGAGAGTGGTTGATGAACTTCGGATCAAGGGAAACGTTGGTACGGTTCACCTTGATGAACTGGTTGAAGGGGTAGTAGTTCTTGTAGATGTTGTTGTACTCCACCTTGCTCTGACCAGCAGCAGGGTCGGCGAACACACCGTAGTAGTGGTTCTCCATAAAGATGTTGTTGGTGGCGATAACGTTGGTGGGGCCCTTCAGGGCAAGGCCGGAATAGCCGTTGCGGAGCACTACGTTCTGTTCGATGGAAGCGTCCAGGGCCTTGGCACCCCAAGCGAGGATGCCGGACCAGCGGTTGCCGTACACCACGTTATTGCGGAGGTGAGGAAGCGAAATGAACGCACCGATACCCGTGGCCTTGTTGTCCAACACATAGCAGTGGTGGATGTAAGGGGCGGCGTTTTCGCAAAGGATACCTTCGAGACCGTTCCTGATGGTGAAGTGCGACATCTCGGCGCCCGAAGTACCCATGACGGTCGGACCATTGCGGCCGCCATCGATAATCGTCGTGAGCGGGTCTTCACCTTTCAAGACCACGTCCATCACCAAGGTAATGTTTTCGTTGTAGGTGCCACGCTTTACCAAGATGGTATCGCCAGCATCCGCATTGCCAAGAGCGTCGGCAATCTTTGAGTAATCGCCAGGCACGTTGATATTCTTTGCCATGGCGGTTCCAGAAAGAAGCATCGCCCCGGCCGTTACTAAGACCAGTTTCTTTAGGGTCATACTGCTACGTTTCTCCAATCATAGAACACATAAATTCGTTTAGCTTTATCATTTGCCAAGACTGACAAAATCAAACTCAAGTGGGAATATACCTCAAAAATCGAGTTTAGTCAAACCAATTCAGCGAAAAAACGGCATTTTTCGCAGAAAAAGGAATCAAAGTCAGTCTTATGCAAAGCAAAAATTACGATTCAGGGGTCTGAGACTCCTTCACGTCCTCCTTCTTCGCCCCCTGGATGGACACGCGAATCTCCTGGCAGGTCTTCTTGATGTCCTGCAGGACTTTGCGGGCACGGGTGCCGGCGGACTTGTTACCGCGCTCGAACTTTTCGTACTCGCGCTTGAAGTTTTCGACTTCCAGTTCAAGGTCGTTTACTAAGCTCATAATAGAACTCCCATAAAAAAGATGCTTTACGGAAAATAAATAAAGTTTTTGCTAAAAATTCGCCATTTTGTAAATTTAACGATACATTAACGAATTATTACAAGTTTTTTTGCCGTATAAACACTTTATCAACAATCTGATAACACCCATAATCGCTCCAAGGCGGCTTTCCCTTTTTCGCCAATTGCCTCAGAAAAGTCATTTACAAACATTTTTATGTGAGATTCTATAACTTTTTTTTCTTCGATTTGGGCCTTTTCTTGAATGAACGGGGTTACCATTTCACCCCTCGCCCATGCCATTTTTAGGCTCTTTCGAATTTCCGATTCAACGCCCTCTATTACTTCATTCGAAAAATCTTTTTGAGCAACCGCTATTCCCAGAGGAATCGGAGTACCCGTTTCCTGCTCCCAATAAACACCCAAATCCTGTAACAGATAAAGGCCGTCCCGTTTCCAGGTGAAACGGTGCTCATGGATAGTCACGCCCTGAGCCTCCGAACCCGCAAGTAGTCCTCGGTATACTTCATCAAAGAATGCGTAGCGGAGACGGGGGGCACCACCGAATTTTTTTTGGTACCAAAATTTGAACAAAAGGGCCGCCGTTGTGTTTTTACCGGGCAGCGTGGTTTCGCCATTGGGGTCAAATTCGTTCCCCTTGCTTGACAGCAGGAGCGGTCCGCAACCATAACCGATGGCACCGCCACAGCCAAGCACCCGGTAATTCTCGCGAACCTGCGGGTAAATCTGGGCACTGACTTTTGCCACGTCCAGTTTGCCCGCCATGACCATTTCGTTCAAAGTCTGAACGTCGGCGTAATGAACATCCCATTCAAAGGGGGAATCCTTTAGGCCTGCGATGAGGTTTTCGTAGATGAAGGTATCATTTGGACAGGTGGAGATGCCGAGAGAGAGACGCATTGGGGTGTGGGGTGTGAGATTAATTAGGAATTCGGATTTCAGATTTCGGAATTAGTTTTTTTTAAGAGAACGATTCCGAATTAGAAAAGTTGATCAAGAACAGATTGCTTCAAAGCGGAAAGTGCTCGAGGGATATCCCAAGAGGCTTCGTCCCGGTCAGAGGCCATGTTGCTTACGGCGCGGAACTGATAGCCGGATACGCTGAAATTCTTACATACTGCAAAAAATGCGGCGCCTTCCATACTCTCCACTTGGATCTGGAAAAGGGTTTCCCGACGATTGCCCAGGTATTGGGTTCCCGTGCAGCAGTTGACAGTTCCCCCAGCAACCCCAGGAGCATCCAAAAGGCACAACGGCAAATCACGGATAGAGGCCCCCTTGTAGACCATGTCCTTTGAAACCAGGGTTCCCCATGGGATAAAATGCCCCTCCCTGCTCTGAGCCCCCATATCGGCAACGACTTCGGTATCGATACGGACAACACTCCCCACCTGAAGACCGCTATTCGGATAAGCTCCACAAATACCGAGCAAAAAAGCCCTATCGTATTTCTTTAGACTTAAAAAACGCGCCAAATTCGACGAGAAATCTACGATTCCCACTCCAGCTATTGCAACGTCTACAGAGGGATTGACCATTGCCGGCGTAGAGGACGCCACCACCGACGAAATATTCTTGAAAAAAAATTGGAATTCTTGCTTAGACGCAAAGACAATCAGGGTTTTTGCCATAACGCCTCCGAAGATTTTATTCCAACTTTTCGATAGCGTCCTTGAATTCCGCTTCCAGTTCGCTTACACGGGCAAGATCCAAATCCCAAGGTTTGTCCACCTCACAGCGAGAAACGGCCACAGCAGTAGCCTTGATAAGGCTCTCCTCAAAGCTCATACCTTCGCCATCGGCATAGAGCCAGCCAGCAAAGAAGGAATCGCCTGCGCCAATATTGTTTTTCATGGTGATAGTAGGCGGTTGCAGTTGCATTCCCTGGAACTTCTTTTCTACAAAACGGAAGGCGCGAACCGGAGAATCGCCATCGGTCACCACCAGATTCTTGATAGGAAGGCGCTCCAGCACGGCGGTGGCAGTCATTTTCCAGAACTGGGGGCTGGAGGTGACCTGCGGGATTCCAAGACGGGTCAAAAGTTTGCAGTACTCCTGCATATTGATTTTCAAGAGTTCAACGCCCTTCGAAAGCCAGGTGTCGATACCTTCGATGGCATCAATAAACACTCGCTTGCCCGTAAAGTCCAGGGAATTTATCTTCTCCAGGTCAAAGGCTTGCGGGAAAGACCCGCATAGAGCGACACATTGGGTAGATGTCCAGTGTTCGTTCAACGTCTGAAGAAAATCCTCATTCTCATTGCCTGTCAAAACAGGGGACGGTTCAATGAGTTCGGTCGTGCTTCCGCCACTTACGATTGTGGTGCAAATGCGAGTCGGTTCCTTAATCCAGACAGGGGCCTGCTGGATACCGCAAGCGGACAATTCGTCAAAAATCCTTGAGCCATTCTCGGCGCCCAAGAAATGCATCAGCAAAGGAATTCCGCCCAAACGCTGCAAGACACGCCCGCAGTTGACGCCCTTTCCAGAAGCATACTCTTCGACCTTCGGGATACGATGGACTTCGCCCGGAGTGAACTTGTCCAAGAAGAACAGGCGCTGCCAGGCAGGGTTGAGACCGAGAATAAGGATTTCTTGAGCCATAATAAACCTAGAAATTTACCTTGTAGAACTTACGCTTGCCCACCTGGACAACCAGCTGGTCTGCGCCCTTGATTTCGATCTGGGCTTGCGAATCGGCAAGCTTTTCGCCGGCAATCTTCACGCCGCCGTTCTGGACCATGCGACGGGCTTCGCCTTTGCTTGCAAAGGCCTTGATTTCGACGAGCAGGTCCAGGGCACCGTAGGTGCCGGCCGCCACGCTGCACTCGGCGGCATCGCTGGGGATGGCGTTACCGCTGTGGATTTCGCGTTCCTTGGCAGCGGCGGCCTCAGCGGCGTCTGCGCCGTAGTACTGCGTCACGATGTCGATGGCGAGGCGGTGTTTGGCATCGTTCGGGTTCATCTTGCCAGCAGCGATGTCTGCCATCATCTGCTTGATTTCTTCGAGCGGGATGTTGGTGAGAAGTTCAAACCAGTTCTCGACGATGCTGTCGGCGAGGCTGTAAATCTTGTGGTACATCACGTCGGCGGGCTCGTTCAGGCCCACGTAGTTGCCGATGGACTTGGACATCTTGACCTTGCCGTCAGTACCGAGCAAAATCGGCATGAAGAGGCCAATCTGCGGTTCCATGCCCTCGAAAAGTTGCAAGTCGCGACCACGGAGCACGTTGAACTTCTGGTCGGTGCCGCCCAGTTCTACGTCGCTCTTGATAGCGACGGAATCGTAGCCCTGCATCATCGGGTACATGAATTCGTGCAGGCTGATGGGCGTATTTGCGGTGTAGCGGTTATGGAAGTCCTCGCGTTCGAGCATCTGGGCCACGGTGAACTGGCCCATGAGTTCGGTCACCTTGCTGAACGGGAGCTTAGAGAACCATTCGCCGTTGTAGTGGATTTCCACCTGGTCACGGCGGACGACCTTGAAGAACTGTTCCTGGTATTCCTTCGCGTTCTCGAGCACCTGCTCGTGGGTGAGGCGCGGACGGGCCTTGTTGCGGCCGCTGGGGTCACCAATCTGGGCAGTGTAGTCACCCACGATGAGCACCACAGTGTGGCCCAAGTCCTGGAACTGGCGGAGCTTGCGCATCACCACCGTATGGCCGAAGTGCACATCCGGAGCTGTCGGGTCGACACCCATCTTGATACGGAGCGGAACACCAGTATCGTAGGACTTCTGAAGCTTCTTTTCGAGTTCTTCTTGCGGCACAACATCGATAACGCCGCGCATCAAAATTTCAAGCTGTTCTTTTACAGGACGGAATTGCATAATTTTCTCAGTGGTTCGTGTTCGGTGGTTAGTGGTTAGGTAAAATCGTTAACACAACTAATCACACAAAGCCCATGTAGAAGGAATGGATAATCATACGGGACAAATATAGAATTAGTAGGAAGTAGGAAGTTTGAAGTAAGAAGGATTTGTGGTTAAAAAAGCGAATTCAAGTTATTCAACTACGCGAAGAACATCGTATTTGCCATTTTTCTCCGTCGCGATTCTATTTTCTAAAACCAGCGAGGTCTATACCGAGCTGATTTATTTTATACGTAAGAATGCGCGGAGTCGTCGAAAGACTGCGCGCCGCAGCGGCGACTTTTCCCTTGCTACTCTTGAGGGCATCGCAGATGATGTCTTTCTCGTAGGCCTCCACCATGCGCTTCAAGTTTCCGTTCACGGGAGTGCCGCTGGTTTCGGCGGTCTGCAGCGTGGTCGGGAAATGGTGCGGGTAGATGACGTCTTCGTCAGCAACGAGGACGGCGCGCTCGATTCCATTTTCAAGTTCGCGCACGTTTCCGGGCCACGGGTAACTCATGAGCATGTTGATGGTCGTGCGCGCAAGGCGGCGGACATTTTTGCCCACGATGCGGCAGTAATGTTCGACAAAATGGTCCGCCAGAAGCACGATGTCCGTCTTGCGGTTACGCAATGGCGGCACATAAATCGGGAAGATGTGCAGCTGGTAATAGAGGTCTTCGCGGAAGGTTCCTTCTTCCACCATCTGCTGCAGGTTCTTGGTGGTGGCCGCAATCACGCGGACGTTCACCTTCTTAGGGATGCGGGCGCCAATGCGTTCCACCTCGCCGTTCTGCAACAGGCGCAGGAGTTTCACCTGAAGGTTTGGCGAAAGCTCGCCCACTTCGTCAAGGAACAGCGTGCCGTCGACCGCCTGTTCTACGCGGCCGGGGGTCTCGGCGAACACTCCCACGAGGGCGCCACGCACACTGCCGAACAGTTCGCGGTCAAGTATCGATTCCGGCATGGAGGCGCAATGGACGCGGACAAACGGGCCCATGTTGCGGTCGGAACGATAATGGATGGCTTCGGCCACGAGCCCCTTGCCCGTGCCGACCTCACCCACGATAAGCGCAGGCAGGGGGCTCTTTGAAACCTGGTCAATCTGCGCATACACGCGCTGCATCTCGCTGGAACGCCCGATAATGTTATCGGGCTGGAAACGGTCCTTGAGTTCCAATGTCAAGCGTTCGTTTTCGGCCTTCAGGAGTTCATTTTCTTCGCGGGCCTCGCGACGGAGCTTCA
>JAEDLI010000002.1 GCA_016295375.1 Fibrobacter sp.
GGGAAAACGAGGTGCCTTATGACAAACCTGGACTTGAACAAAATGAACTACGCAAGAGCCCTGATCAGGGCTGGAGTCGCTAGAGATTTGATACTCAAGATTACCTCCATTTCCAATTACCAATACGCCCAAATCCAGCGGGAACTGCTGGCCGCCTAGCGTGCAACTGGTATTGGAAATCGAAGCGCAACCGGCCACAAACGGAGTGGCAAGGCAAGGGGCATTGGCCTCGTGCCGCAGGGACGGCTCCCTCTTCATTGAATCCAGAGACGGTCTTAAGCCCGGCCAATTTACATTGTCCCCCGCTGACAAATTTCCCTGGGACCAGTTTCTCCCCAAGCTTCTTGCCGCCTGGCAAATGGGCGACATGGAAGATATTCCCGCAGCATTTCGCCCGCAAAAGAGAATCCCCGAATTCGTGCTGGAAGGCTTTGACAAAGAACCTCTGGAAAACCAACTGAAAATTCTTTCTACCTTGCGCAAGCAAGGATTCTTTCCAAAGCTTCCAACCAAATGACAAACCTGCAGGACATCATCGGCAAGCGGTGGTATATGGGCAAGGGCCGCACTCCCACCCACTTTGAACAAATTGACGAACTCACTATCGGCAGCGCCTCCATATCCCTTGTATCCCTGCGATTTCGGGAAGGGGAACCTGACCTTTACCTGCTCACCGGAAATGACGATTTTATTGGGCCCTTATTATACCGTGCCCTCGGGAAAACCGTAGGTTCCAAGAGTTTCAGAAGCAAGAAAGGAATCTTTTCGTTTGTAACCTACAGCAAATTTGAACGGGATGACCTTGAATCGCTGAAACCCATTTCTGCCGAGCAGAGCAATTCTTCTTTTGTTGCTCCGGGAAAAATTTTCTTCAAGATTTTCAGGCGCTTGCAGGCAGGAGCCCATCCCGAAGAAGAAGTTCTGCGTTTTCTGAACGAACAGGGCTATCAGGGAAGCCCCGAACTGCTTGCCTCTTGCCGCTACACCGGTGACGATGGCAAGACCTTCGTTCTCGGAATTCTAGAAAAGCACATCCCCGGCGCCCAAAACGCCTGGGATGTTTTCACCCGGGAACCAACCGCTGAAAAGGCTTACGAACTGGGGAGCGAGACCGCCCGCATGCACAATGCCCTGCGTGAAATGGACGGGTGCGAAGCGCCTTCGGAGATGCCACCGATTGAAAAGCTGAGAAGGCTTTTAGAACAAAGTGCCACAGCAAGTGGATTCCCGGACGCTGCCGGGAATGACGAGCTGACTGCCGTTCAGGCCATCCTCCCCCGCCTGCAAAAAATCTGGACCGATACGGCCCCAAACAAGAGCGCCATCTTCAAGCCCCAACGGATCCACGGGGACTTTCACCTGGGGCAGGTCCTGATGACACCCGACGCACGATTCAAGATGATAGACTTCGAAGGAGAGCCTACCAGAAGTCTAGAATTCCGTCGTGGACTCCGGAGCCCCGCCGTAGATGTGGCGGGAATGATCCGCAGTTTCGCCTACGCCGAAGCCGTCAGCAAAAAAAACATGGACAATGTCCGACAGGCTTTTATCCAAGGCTATGCGAAAACAGCGAATGTTTCCGGAAACGCCCTGCAGCAAGAACTAAAGCCCTACATTATCGCAAAGGCCATCTACGAGGCGTGTTATGAATTGGAATTCAGGCCGGACTGGTTCTGGATTCCGGCAAGGGCGTTAATCCAGCTCGCCAATCCAGGGGAATAGATTATCCTGTTTTTCCAGCTTTTCTAGAATGCTTTCGCCGGAGCGCTTGCGGCCAAGCATCAGCGCAGACGTAGCCGCCGCATAAAGGGCGCAGGCGTTCTTGTAATGGGTGTTCTGGCGGAACTTGGCGTAATCGGCGGCAGAGTTGTTGTGGATCATGAACGCCCAGTCCGAAGCCTGGAAAAGCACCAGCTCGCGGGCCACCTGGTCGTAACAGCGTTTCAAGAAATCGGCCAAAGCCTTGGGAGCCTTGCCCTGCCTGATTTTCAGGTCATTCATCATGCCCCGCATCTTGAAAAACAGCGGGTAGGCCCAGCTCACCTCGTCGTTCATCCAGACTTCGCCAAAGCCGCCCTCGCCCCAAGATGAAAAGATGGGATCATGAATATCTGGATCTGGAGAGCTTTGCATGGTGTCTTCTAGAGAGGCCATTTCCACTACGCGGGAACTGGCGGCCCGCTCGAACAGTTTTTCGATGAACAGGGGGCCTTCGAACCACCAGTGTCCAAAAAGCTCGGCGTCGTAAGGGCACAAGATGGAGACCTTGTTGCCATCCATCTGGGGCAAGAGCTCGGTAACGGTCGCTTCACGGTTCGCCACAAAGAGGCGGGCGTGATCCTCCACCAGGCGGAGCGCGTTCCAGGGGCGGTAAATCTGCTTGTCCTCGCTGCCGGTAATGCGGTAATACTTCAGGCCCGTCTCTATGGCAGTCTTGCCCGCCATAAAGTAATCGCCCAGGTATTCGGGACTGCGTTCCTGAGAAATATCCTTGAAAAACTCCCGGTATTCCGGATGCCCAGGGTAACCTGTCTTACGGCTCCAGACCTCCATGGAACTGCTCTGCTCACGACCCATGCAATAAAGCCCCGCAGGGGTCTTTATTGGCGCAAATACTCCGTATTTGGGCGCGGGCTTTGCCAAAAGCACGCCATGGGTCTCCAAGAAGAAATACTTGAAGCCGAATTCAGCAAGAATGGAATCCAGCCCCTGGAAATAACCGCACTCCGGCAACCAAAGCCCGCGAGGCTTACGACCGAATGCCTCTTCGAAAGCGCGGACGGTAATGCCCAGCTGCAGGCGGATTGCCTCTACATCAGACTGGTAGGCAGGCAAGAAGGGGTGGGTCCCCACGCAGGTAATGAGCGTCAGCTTGCCCCGTTCTTCCAGTTCCTTAAGCACCGGGACAATTTCCATGTCGCAGGGGCCTTCCCAGGTGCTGATCAGAGCCAGCTGCCGACGGTAATAAAAATCCACCACCTCCGACAAGGCTTCGTCACTGCGGGCGCGAACGCGTTCCTTTTCCAGAAGGTCCAACTGCTTGTGCAAATGCCGGGTGAACTTTTCCAGCAAGTGCTTGTCGGTAAGCATGGCAAGCAGAGCCGAAGACACGCTCAGGTTCAGGGTGCCGGGCACGCCCTTCTCTTGCAGGCGCCAGAGCATCTGGATTAGGGGCAGGTAGGTTTCCGCCATAGCCTCGAAAAACCAGTTCTCTTCTAAGAACCGGTCAAATTCAGGCTCACGCACAAAAGGAAGGTGCGCGTGGAGCAGCAAGTGTATCTTGCCGGGAGCGGACATAGACGCCGGACCTTGGAGCGACCCTCGCGGGAACTACTCCGTACGCTTCACCACGATAGGAACAATCGTCGTCGGGAAATCGCCGTCCTTGTCGGTAGCGAACACCGGGATAATCTTCGTAGAATCGGGCAGGTCCTCTTCGAAGCTAAATGTTCCGTCCGGATTCAGGGGGAACGGTTCGCCACGCACCTGCAGGTGAGCGTCAGGACGGGTTCCGCCATAGACGATCAAACGGGTCTTGACCCACAGGAAAAAGTCCTTGCCGTAGTTCACGGAATCCTTGGGGAGTTCCAGCTTGTTGCTCTTGAGGGCTGCGCTGGAAAGAGCGCCCGAGAACATGGAGCCCGAAGAGCTGGAGAGGCTTTCTAGCCAGTTCTTGGCAGACATGCTGGAAAGTCCCGAACTGCCGAACCCGCCGAGGGCGGCACCGCCCAAAGAGGCCCGGACAAAGGCGTCGTTCAAGTTCACTTCGGAACCGTCTGTAGAGTAAGCCTGCACAGGAGCAGATTCCACGAGAGGCATAAAGTTCTTGCCGGCAGCAAAGCCCAGCACGGCCACCGTCTTTTCGGAAGCCCTGTTCTCTACATACCAGCTGCGGGCATCGGCCGGCACCTCGATATCGTGGAACTTGCGCTTCTTGTTGCGCTTGACCGTCAGGTCGCCAGAAATGTTGAACAGGCGGAGCACCAGCTTGCCCTTACCCTTGCGGGCACGCTTGATACGCTCCTCGGAAACATCCCAAAAAGCCTGCATCCAGTTGGGGTCCTTCTGCATGAGCACCAGGTATTCGGCGTCGTAGGACTGAGCCAAGGAGGCCGTCTTTGTCACGGGCTTTGCAGAAGCCTTGACCGTGGAAACCTTTTCGGTTGCCTTCGCAGTCACCTTTGCTGCCGTTTTCGTAGCTTTCTTGGCCGTAATGTTCTTGGACACGTCGGTCTGTTCAGAAGCCTTAGGTGCTGACTTTGCCACCTTGGCAATGGCTTTTGCTGTCGCCTTCACGGCTTCGGCCACCTTCTTGATAGACTTGGACCTGTCCAGAGTCTTCTTGGCGGATTCCACCTTCTTCGTTGCCGTTTCCACAGCGGCCTTAGCCTTGGTCGCCGCAGTCTTTACGGTCTTTTCGACCTTCTTTTCTACAGCTTTTGCCGTAGTCTTGGCAGATGCCTTCGGGGCAGCCTTCTTTGCTACAGCAGTTGTTTTCTTGACAGCCATTTTCAGCCTCCTTTAATAAAACTTCTAGCGGGTCTGACCCCAGTTGCCGACACCCATCAAGCCTATGCGGAACCCTAAAAAGATTTCATCCCACCCACGGCCAGAATCGGCAAAACGCTTTCCTCCCTGGAAAGACAAGTCCAACGTAGTCCCCTTACGGCCCAAGGGGAATCCGGCTCCCAAGGAACCGCCCAGTTCATAAACATCCTTCACATACCAGGTCTTGTACCAACCTCCCAAACGGTAGGTAATGCGATCCAGGTACGGGTCATAGAACATTGGGCTTCCATCGCGTTGGAGCCCGAAAGCGACCAACAAATCTTTCTGGGTTTCCGTGACAGATTCCATGTTGAAACTGCCACCGATGTTTTCGATATCCTTGTCCCATCCGCGGGCCGCAATGTCAAACATCACATTGTTCCGTTTCATAAAGCGGAAATTCATGCCCGCGGCAAGCATTGCAGGGACATCGATTTCCCTGGATTTCTTGGTAGGAGCCAAGGTATCCAGTTCGCTCATGCGGAAATTGTAGTCCAACTCGTTCAAAAGGGTATGGGGCGTAGTGTAAGAGAAGTAGAACGAGGCCTGATGGCCGCGATACTGCAAGGCGGCCGTATAATATGCCGGATGGTTCTTGATTTCCCAAGTGCCATCTACGTAGTCAGAAATTTCGGCATTGCTTACCGCCCAAGTATCTTCAGAAGAAAGCCCTTCCGTATTCGGGCCCATAGAAATTTTGCGCATGGAGTTGCCCATCACCACATGGGCCGACGCACCTACGGAGAAATTGCGGATGACCGGCAGGCGGAACGTGTAGCTCGGAACAATCTCGTAGACACTGCTCTGGTATTCGATGGTGGTTTCCAGCGAATTCTTACCGTTGCTCACTTCTTCGTTCAAATTAGACGAATAGCTCTGCCACAAGGAAAGGCCCATGGCTCCAAAACCGCCCATAGGAAATGACAGGTTGAACGAGGGCATGGTGATGTTGTTCACCCCGAAATTATCCCCGTGATTTTCCAGGGATACCATTTCTATCAAGAAATTGACATTGAAAACAACCTTGGTATCGAATGCATTGCGGGCGGGGTTCAGCACAGAAAGGCCTTCGGCATCACCCGTCTTTGCACCGCCGGCATACCCGCGGCCCGCCGTAGACGCCATACCGCCGGCCACCTGCTCCTCGCCAAGAGCGTCAAGACCGATGACAGAGGCGAAACTGCAAACGGCTAAAGCAAAAAGAACAAGGATAATCTTTTTCATTACTTATCCCCCCTCTTGTTTGCAAGCCAGAGTTTCAAGGTCGAGGGCTGCTTCATGGCAGAACTGAAATCGTAGCGGGCATGGTCAAAATGGGAGAAGAACACGTAAGACGTATCTTTCTCAGAGGTCACGTGGTCAGAATACGAGGAATCCTTCGGCTGCAAGACCGGGTAGCCTAGACGTATCATCATCTTGAAGGTACGACCGTCTCGAGCACGGTTGATAAAGTCCCGAAGGCCGTAAGTCACCTGCAGAGTGAGAGAGTCCCCCTCATAGAAAACCATGTTGGGGTGACCTTTGGACGCAATCAAAGACTTGTTCAGCTTGTAGGCTTCCATCTGACGCACGCTTTTGCCTGCGCTATCCGTATAGGAACCTACCACAACCTGGATAGGCAGTCCAAGTTCGCTAGTTCCCTGGCTGTCATCTCTTGCAAAAGTCATCTGGGCAAGGACCACCGTCTGACGGACATCATCACCATCATCGGCCATATAAGGGAACTCATCACCATAAAAATCAGACAAGGCCTTCATAATGGGTGCACCTTCGTATTCCACCACCAGGGAATCGTAGACACCTCCATGGAGCACCAGACAATCGGAACAGGACTCCTTATTTGAAACGATATGGGCCATGCGGAAGGGATCGTATTCATTATAGCTCTTTTCTTTGGGGAAAGAAACCCAGAGTTTTGGGTATAGCGATGTCCCTGCTCCGTAGAAACGATAGGTTCTTGCCGCCTCCGGAGCAGACAATCTTAGCTGCAAGCGGCAGGCCCGCGAAACGTCCTTCATAGCAGTCAACAATGCCGAAGGAAGCGATATTTTCACCACCGAATCCTTAGCAGAAACAGAAATCGAAACAGAGGTATCCACCGAAGAATCTGTTTTCCACTTCGACAAGCTAGACAGCCACAAAGAATCAGAAATGTCTCCAACGCTATCTACAAATGATTTAGAAGGGCCCTTGTCAAGTATCCAGCTAACATTCAAAGTCAATTCTTCATTTAAAGGCAAAGAATCAGCTGGATAAGACTTAGATGAGTAGAAAGGCCTTAAAACATATAGAAACATGTACGCCGTAGCCGAATCAGATTTTTTGAGATCCGCAAAGAAAACGGAATCATAAAAAGCCATGTCAAAAACAAGATCATGGGAAATATTCGCTGTTTTACCAAGCACAGCCCTGTCGTTTGCTAGACTTGGGGCAGAGTCCAAAAAAACTTCTGACGATAGAGGCGTCAGGTTTTCGACACTCAATGTTTGGACACTATAGCCACCAGGAATCCCCTGATCAGAAAGCCAACCAGCCATGACCGTTTCATCGGAATCAAAAATACACGCAGACAAAACGAGCGTCAACAGCAACAAATAAACAGCAAAAATCTTTTTCACCCAGGCCTCCAGGTCAAGTTCTCAAACTCCGCGCATAATATAGAAAAAAGGGAAATCCCACCCCAAAAAAGTATTCTGCAAACCTAGAACTTTATCGGATAAAGCAAAAACCAGTGAAATTCAGGATATACTTGCACAGCCGGTGCCGGCAGCTTGAAGTAGTTCAGGCTCTTTATCAGGGTGCGGGCCATGCGGCTCTGGGGGCGGAATGCCTCCAAGTCGTAGTCCAGGGCGATATACACTTCCCTGTGGGGGGTAATCTCCTTGTCGTGCAAAAAGACTCCATCGTCAATGCTTAAACCGGCCGCAACGGCAAGCCAGCTGGGGTAATAGCTGCGGACAGCCGCCGGCAACATGCGATAAATCTTGAAAGACGCCCAGAATGTCTGATTCACATAATCGTCGGTAAAGACACAGGTGTGGTTCTTTCCGTCTATCTTGCCCTGATCGTAATAGGCCCTGCTGTTAATCCAGTAGCTCCACTTGAGGTCCACGTACTTGAACAAGGGTACGTAGCGCTCCGCCATAGGCAAGAAACCGCCCAACGTCCCGGAGAGCACGTCAAAGATACTGAAGCCCCACTCCGGAGAATAGGCATCCTTCACGTCGATGGCGATGTGGGTCATCATGGCGGAAAGCCCAGCAAACAGGTAGGACTGGAACTCCGTAGCACCGGCCCAGCGGTACCCCTCGTAAAAGAGTTCGCCCATGGCCACGCCCGAGGCAAAATGCCCGAACTTGTCCAGGTTCAGGGCGTAGTCAAAGTCGTTCTCGAAATGGAAATGATTGCCCTGTTCGTCCCACCAGCCCTTGTCAAAAACAAGCCAGTAGGCAGCCCCGTAGGCAATGAGCGTCAGTGAGGCGACACCACCTACCTTGAGCCAAGAAACCTCACCCGCCAGGTCCGTGGAATCTTCGCTTCGGTAGTCCCAGGTGGAATCGCGCCAGGTGGGCGGATCGTAGGGAGCCGCGCGGGCCACAAGTGCGGCCACCAGACACAAAACGGCTATTTTCACGCAAGAAAATTTCACGGGGACAAAAATAAAAAAGTTACTAGTTCCAAGATACTAGTTACTAGAAATATTTAATCAAAATCTCTAGTAACAAGAACCTATTAACTAATAACTAATAACTGCGTCGAAGACGCCCGAACTAGTCGCGAGCCAAAAGCAGCACGCTGTTCTGGCCGCCAAAGCCGAAGCCGTCGGACAGGGCGTACTTGAAGTCGTGACTGGTGTTCTTGTTGGCGCACACGTCCAGATGGATGCGTTCGTCCTGGTTGAACACGTTCCTCGTGGCGTGAACCATCTGGTTCTGCAGGGACTTCACGGTAATGATAGCCTCGAGAGCACCGGCGGCACCCAGGGCATGCCCGATCATGCACTTGGAGGAGTTCACCTTCAGGCTGTCGCGGGCGCCGAACACCTTTTCCAGGGCGGAACATTCAGCCACGTCGCCAAGAGGAGTAGAA
The DNA here is from genome assembly GCA_016295375.1 of Fibrobacter sp. GTDB lineage: Bacteria > Fibrobacterota > Fibrobacteria > Fibrobacterales > Fibrobacteraceae > Fibrobacter. The sequence goes on from JAEDLI010000002.1 coordinate 8,638, forward strand.
GTGCCGTGGGTGTTCACGTAGCCCACGTCATTGGGAGAAATCCCTGCATCGCGGAGCGCCATCTCGATAGCGAGACGCACACCTTCGCCGTCTTCGCGGGGAGCGGACATGTGGTGGGCATCAGCGCTCATGCCAACACCTGCGATACGGGCCAGAATGTTGGCGCCGCGCTTCTTGGCGTGAGAGAGGCTTTCAAGCACCAGAATGCCGGAACCTTCGCCCATCACAAAGCCGTCACGGTCCTTGTCAAAGGGGCGAGAGGCTGTGGACGGGTCGTCGTTGCGCTTGCTCAGGGCATGCATGTTGGTAAAGCCTGCCAAGGCCAGCGGGTTCACCGTCTCGTCGGTACCGCCAGCCAGCATGATGTCGGCACGACCCAGACGGATGGCGTCGTAGGCGGCGGCGATGGAGTGGTTGGAGGTGGCACAGGCGGAAACAACTGCAAAGCAGGGGCCCATCCAACCGGTACGGTTAGAAACTTCGCCGGCGGGCATGTTCACGATGGCCATGGGGATAAAGAAGGGGGACACACGGCTAGGGCCGCGGTTGGCTAGCGTCACGGCGCTATCCGAATACATGTTCATGCCGCCCACGCCGGCACCGATAATCACGCCGGAGCGGCTGGGGTCTTCGGCCTTGGGGTCAATTCCTGCGTTGGCAAGGGCCTTGTAGGCGGAATAGACGGCATACTGGATGCACTTGGAAAAACGGGACTGGTCGCGATTGCTAAAATATTCGGAACCGTCGAATTCCTTCACGGCGGCGGCAATCTTGATGGGGCATGCGCTTACGTCAAAGCGGTCAATGGTGGCAATGCCGGACTTTCCCTGCAAAAGATTATCCCAAAGGATATCGGGGGTGTTGCCAAGGGCCGAAACGCAGCCCATACCAGTGATTACGACTTCTTCCATAATTGCTCCTATTGGTGTAACAAATTAACGCAGACTAATATAGAAAATAAAAAACTTACATTAAATGGTTTTATTTATCATTTGGCGAAGGTTGGCGACAAAAAAAACACCACCGGTGAAAAACGGACAGAAAAATGCGATGAAAAGACAACATTGGCACAGACTCATCTCTCAACTATTTGAAAAAAATTAGATTTAGCACCGTTATGGCAAAGATTAAAAGCGCACCGAACCTGGTGTGGATGGACCTGGAAATGTCGGGGCTGTTCCCCGAAAAAGACGTAATCCTCGAAGTGGCCACCATAGTCACCGACCCGAACCTGAACATTCTCGCCGAAGGCCCGGTGCTTGCCATCTACCAGACCGAAAACATCTTCAACGGCATGGACGAGTGGAACTCCAAGCACCACAAGCAGAGCGGGCTTATCGACCGTTGCCGCAAATCCCGCTTTTCCATTGCCGATGCCGACCAGATGACCCTGGACTTTATCAAGCCCTTCACCCAGGAGAAACTGAACGTGCTCTGCGGAAACTCCATCACGCAGGACCGCAGGTTCATGTACAAGTACATGCCCAAGGTAACGGGCTGGCTGAACTACAGGAACATCGACGTCAGTTCCATCAAGGAACTCACCTTCCGCTGGTACCCGAACCTGCCCGAATTCAAGAAGCAAGAGAAGCACCAGGCCCTGGACGACATCCGGGAAAGCATCGCCGAACTGGCCTATTACCGCAAGACCATCTTCAAGGAATCCCTTTAACAGATGCCCATTCAACCCCAGCCCTACGCCCAGAGACTCCGCAACCGCATTATCGCCCTAGGGATATTCGCGACCCTATGTTTCATGATAGGCTCCTGCATTTTCGGAGGCGACAAAAAAGAAGAAGTCGCAAAGCTCCCCGAAGCGCCGGAAGCACCCCTCGTTGCCGCCGACTCCGCGAGCGGCACCTCCAGTAATCCAGTCAACGACAGCGCCGCAAGCGATTCCGGAGCAAGAGACATTGAAACCGCCATGGCCGAAGGCTCGCCCCTGACTCCCGCCGAGCAGAAGGCCGAAGACATGGCCAACGCCCAGGCCGCCATCACCGCGGCGGTCACGCCCGAAGTCCCTCCCGAAATTGAGGTCATCGACTCCACCCACATCAAGGCCCAAAAGAACGTATTCCTGGCCGAAAAAATCGACAACATGCTCCGCCGATTCAAGCCCATGTACGGCGTCATCCTGGTGGTGGACGTGCAGACCAACGAGATTATCGCCTGGGGCGAACGCAAAGACGAAAAGGTCCAGAGCACCCCGGACTTTTTCGTGAAGAACACCTTCCCCGCAGCCTCCCTGGCAAAGACCATCACCATCGCCGCCGCCATGGACAGCAAGCGCTACTCCCTGAACACCCCCATCCCCATGATTGGCTCCTACCACACGCTTTACAAGAACCAGTTACGGGTCAAGGAAAACTACACAGGCCCAACCATCGAACTGCAAGACGCCTACGCCATGTCCGCAAACCCGCCTCTCGCCCTCATCGGCCTGAACGTTGGCGCCGGCAGGCTGAAAGAGGCCGCCAAAAAACTGGGCAACAACACCAACTTCCCCAGTGGCATCCCAGGGCGTTCCAGCTACACGCCACCCGACAGCGGTTACGGACTTGCCGAGGTAAGCTGCGGCTTCACCGAATCCACCACCCTCACCCCGCTTTTGGCGGCGGCACAGGTTCGGGCGATTCTAGCAAAGAAACCTCTTGAAATTCCCTGGGCCGAAAACCTCGCCCCCTACGCTCCCAAGAACCGCATCGCCCTGAACACAGGTTCCTTCAGCGAGAACACCTACTACGGGCTTAGGCAGGCCATGATCCGCTCCATCACAAACGGAACGGCCCGCAAGCAGATTTCCACCCGAAACATGGCCCGCAAGAACTACAACGCCCTGGACATCGGCGGAAAGACCGGCTCCCTGGACGGACACGACCCCTACGGACGCTACGAATGGTTCAAGGGATTCGCCCAGTCCAAGGAAGACCCCAAGAAAGCCATCGTGGTGGTCATCTTGCAGATTCACGACTTGCAGAAGGTCCGCAGCCAACCCGCCACCCAGGTGGCCGCCATGATCATGAACTACTGGGCGCACCAGAATTTGAACACCAAAAAAGGAAAGTAACATGGATTTGTCCTGGTGGAACCTGATTCCCACGTATTTTGACGGAACCGCATTCACGCTGGGGAGTTTCCCCGTGCGCTGGTACGGCATCATGTACATTTTCGCCTTCGTCACGGGCTACCTGACCCTGACCCACATCAACAAGAAAGAAAACCTGGGCTACACCAAGGAACAGTTCGACAGCCTTTTCACCTGGATTATCGCGGGCATCATCATCGGGGCGCGCCTTGGCTACGTGTTCTTCTACAAGGCGGACTACTACCTCGCTAACCCCACCGAAATCCTTATTCCCATGAGCAACGGGCATTTCGTGGGCATTTCGGGCATGAGCTACCACGGGGGGCTAATCCTTGGCACCGTGTTCACCATCATCGGCATCAAGCGCAACAAGATGGACCTGTGGAAAACTCTGAACCTGTGCTTTCTGCTGGCGCCCCTCGCCTACACCTGGGGCCGCTGGGGGAACTTCATCAACGGGGAACTCTTTGGCGAAGTGACCACCAGCCCCATCGGCATGTGGTTCCCGCTGGCAAAGGACAGCCTGGTGAGCCCGCCGGTGCTCCACCACCCGAGCCAGCTCTACGAAATGCTGTTCGAAGGCGTTCTTTTGTTCGTAGCGCTCTACAACCTGCGCCGCATTCCAGTCCTCCACGACAAGATGCCCTGCCTATACTTGATAGGCTACGGCACCGCACGGTTCTTCATCGAGTTTTTCCGCATGCCCGACGCCCACATTGGACGCGTAGACCTGTTCGGCATGAGCCGCGGCCAGACCCTGTGCAGCCTCATGATTCTCACCGGACTTATTTGGCTGATCGTGCTAATCGTAAAGCAGAAGAAAGCCGCAAAGACCGCCTAATTTGTCATTGCGCAAGCGCATGACTGGTTCGCTTCGGATATAGAAATAAGCATGCTTATTTCTGCATCACTCAGCTCCCTTGTCATTGCGAGCGCAGTGAAGCAATCTCTACCCCTAATGTGGGGGAAGCCTCCCCCTCGCTTCTGCGACTCGTCATCCCCGCAACCCTTCTCGTCATCCTCGCCCATTCGACCTTGCTCAGGGCAGACTCCGGCGAGGATCCACTATCATCCTGGCGGGGATCTCCTAATCGCATCCGCTACCCCCTCTCCTAGGGGCTTCGCCCCTAAAACCCCATCGCTCTTTCATTGTCATCCTCGCCCATTCGACCTTGCTCAGGGCAGGCTCCGGCGAGGATCCGCTATCATTATGGTGGGTATGTCCTTTAACAAATCTCTCCCTCGATGTGAGCCTTCCCTCGTTCACAGGGACTCATTTCATTCGACTGCTCACTCGAGAAACTCACATCTCGGTCGAAAAATAAGCGGTTGGCTCGGGAAACAAATGTTTTTTTTGTGGGCGAAATCCGCTTTAGCAGGTTTGGCTAGTTACCGCTGGCGGAAACTCTTGTGACTGTTAGTCCCTGCGAGTTTCCTTCAAGAAGTCTCCCCGGCTATCATGCCGTGCCTCCCCTCTTGTCATGCCCCGCTTGACGGGGCATCTCCCTTTCATTCCATCGTAAAATTTTCCTTTACAAGGCTTTTTTCGGCCTACATCTCCGTCTTATATAGAGGACACCCTGAAAATGGAGGTATGATTAAATTTATTTATTGACAAATAAATAAATTTATTGTATTTTAATCTATGAAGTTAAAAAAAGAAAGGTTGTTTGACCAGTAGAGGCAACTATGAATTACGCAGCGAAAATTGAGAAAGACAGGGATATGGGCTTCGTGGTTTCGTTCCCCGACCTGCCCAACGTAAACGCCTTCGGCGACACGCAGGAAGAGGCTCTCAGGCAAGCGAAAGACGCCCTTGACGGCGCCATGGAATGCGACCTGGATCTCGGCAACACCATGATTTTACCCAAGACGACGCCCGACATCGACAAGGGACTTTATGCGGTCGAACTTTCCCCGCGAATCGAGATTGCATACAAGCTATTCGAAGCCCGCAGGGGTCAAAAGAAAAGCGATGTGGCAAGGCGGGCAAACATCACCCCGCAGGCCTACCAGCGTTTCGAGACGCCCAAGGGTTCACCATCCGTCGAGACGCTCTACAAGCTAGCTCATGCCCTCGGCAAGCAACTCGTGGTAGAATTCGTGTAGCCTTCAAAACAGAGTTTGGCAAATGTGTAATCCACACTTATAACATTGCATTTCTGTGATTTTTATGTATATTTCACATAATCACACGCAATTTTCACACAAACGAGGTAAAAAATGGCCAACCTGACAATCACACTGGACGACGAAGACAAAAAGGGCATTGCCGATTTCTGCGAAAAAGTCGGGATGACCATTTCCGGACTCTACAACGTGTTCACCAAGCAGGTCCTGCGCGAGGGGAAAATACCCTTCGAAATAGGCATTGACCGCCCAAACCGCGAAACCATCAAGGCCATGAAAGAAGGCGACAAGCTCATCGAGAAATACAGGAAAAACCCGTCAAAAGTTAAAACCTACACCCTCAATGAAGCCATTCAGGAGATGAAACTGTGGTAGAAAAGAATCAACCATATAAGATTCAGTGGACATCTCAATACAAGAAGGACCTCAAACGTGCGAAAAAAAGAAACTACGATATGACGGAATTATACTCCGTTGTTTCAAAACTCGCCAATGACGAACCGCTAGGGGAACATCTTCACGATCATGCTCTCAGCGGGAAATGGACAGGGCACCGCGAACTGCATATACGCCCCGACTGGCTACTAATCTATCAGAAGAAAGACGACATCCTTATTCTTGAACTGACCCGCACGGGAACACACGCAGATTTGTTCAACTTGTAATCACCGGTGTTCGTTGGTGGCTTTCGTGAGGCTTACATGCACGCGTGCCATCCACAGCGCTACTGCGTAGCGCGGACCACTGCGTCTCGGAAATCAGCACGACGCTTCTTGAGTCCCTCGGCCCTAGATCCTAACCCCTAGCCTCTATACTAGTCCTTGAGACAACGAACAGAGTACCCGTCGTACTTACCGTAGTTGAACAGGTACGCGCTGCCGCGGTGGTAGTACAAACTCATGCTGCACGCGATGTCGCTACTGCGCTCGGCAGAACTCCAGAAGTTCGCGTAGCTACCCTCATGGCTGTAACTCCCATCGGAGAACCTGTAGCCGGCAGGAAGCGCCGAAAACCCGAAGGGATCCTCGTTGGTGATGCCACTATAAGCTTTTCAGCCTGTCGCGGACTTGAGCTTGGAACCCGCCGTAGAAGAGTCTCCCACCGCCGTGAACAGGGCTTCCCATTCGCTTTGACTAGGCAAATGCCAGCCCTTGGGGCAAACGCCTCGGACAGGGGACGCCGAGCATTCCTTGCCATAGCCGCAGCCTTTACCGTTTGTGCTCCACTCGCCCACGCTGTCCATGGCCGCAGCCCAGGTATAAAGACGTCCGTACTTGGCGCAGTTAGCGGGGTCGTCGCCATAACACCAGCTGGTGGAATCGGAGATGTAAGTTCTGTCAAGGATTTCGTTAGAAAAGCGATATGGGACGTCGGTGTAGGCGTAGTTCAAGTTCTCCGCCATCCACACCTGGCCGCCGATTTTCACGGTCCTGTAGGTCTGACCGTCGCGGGAGTCGGTAAGCGAACCGTATTCGCAATTGTCTTCCGTTTCGGTCTTGCACGGATTCGCCACAATCAACGAGCCGCCGCTCAAATTGGCGTCGCTGCTGCCGCCGGGAACGCTTGCGGATGAACCTTCCACACCTTCGGAAGCGCTAGACGAATTGCCTTCGCCACTGCCGGAACTTTCGCCACCTTCGGAACCGTTGGAATTTAGATCTTCGGAATCGCTAGACTCCGCACCATCCATTTCACTGGAACTTGACGATTCATTTAAGCTGTCAGCACTCGAACCGCTGTCACCACCGCAGGCGGACAGCAGCGCGGTGCACAGGGCCGCAAATGAAAGTTCAAGGAAAAGCTTTTTCATGTCCAATCCTTTTTTCGAGGAGTTTGTTTGTCTGTAATCTATATAATTTTTTGGGGAATGCCAAACAGCGGACTTGAAAAAAACTGGAGCGAGGGGTATTTTCGGCCTGGATCCTATCGCTTCGCTCCAGGATGACTGATAGATTGTTTCGTGTGGCCCCGGCACAAGGCCGGGGTGACAATGGGAAGGGCAAGGAGATCCCCGACCAAGTCGGGGAAGACATCTCGGGGGAAACTCGCAGGGACTAACAGTCACAAGAGTTTCCGCCTGTTGTAACTGCCCGGACCTGTAGTAAATTTTCGCACCTTCAAAAAAGTTCGTAATCCGGAACCACCGCTTTTTTTGACCGAGATGTGTGCTTCCCGAGAGAACAGTCGAACAAAGTGAATCTGTTCTCAAGGGAAGATACACATCGAGGGAAAGATTTGTTATAGGAGATCCCCGACCGAGATGATAGCAGATCCCCGCCTGCGCGGGGATGACAAGAGGGATCGCGAGGATGACAAGGAAGAATGCGGGGAAGACATCTCGGGGGAAACTCGCAGGGACTAACAGTCACAAGAGTTTCTGCCAGCAATAACAGGTCGGACCTGTAGTAAATTTTCGCACCTGCAAAAATTCGTAGTCCAGAACCACCGCTTGTTTTTGACCGAGATGTGTGCTTCCCGAGAGAGCAGTCGAACGAAGTGAATCTGCGAGCGAGGGATGTACACATCGAGGGAAAGATTTGTTAAAAACAGGCCCGGGGTGACAAGCGATAATGCAAGTGGATCCTCGCCTTCGCGAGGATGACGAGGGAAGGATGCGAGGATGACATCTTTATTCCGGTCTGTAGCCTGCTACCGGTGTTCGTTGGTGGCTTTCGTGAGGCCGCGGAAAAAGGCGAGGGAGTCAAAGTCGTTTTTCAGAAGGTCGATGACCTCCCCTATCATGTACAGGGAGCCCGTCACCAGAGCAGGCGATTTTACTTTGTCCAAAACGCTGTCCAGTACCTCGCGGGAAAGAGGTCCCGTAGAGGCGACTACCGACCCCATCTTCTCCAAGATGCCGGCAATCTCCGACGGTTCGCGGAAACGCTCGTAAGGAGTCCGGACCAGGTGCCACTCCGAAACGTAGGGCACAAGGAACCTGAGCATTTCTTCGACATCCTTGTCCTTGAGGGCACCAAAGACGCAGGGGAACTTTTGACCCGGATAGTAGCGGTCCAGAGTTTCGGCCAGGCGTCTTGCCGCGTGGGAATTGTGGGTGCCGTCCAGAATAAAGCGAAGCGATCCTTTGGCGTCAAAAAGTTGCTGCATGCGGCCTGGCCAGGAGCGGGTCTTCAATGTCTCCAGGGCAAGGCCATCGCTGTAAGGCTTTGCATTCGGAAAGTCCTCACCCGCCTGCCGCAAGAACAGTTCCGCCGCCGCTAGGGAGAGGCTTGCGTTTTCCACATAATGCCGTCCCAAGTTTGGCAGTTCAATGTCTTCACGGATTTCGGGAACCAGAATTTCCGCCTCGACCGCGGCGGCGAAGTCTTTTGCCTCCTGCAGCAGTTCCAGAGAAAGGCCGCCCACGATGAAGGTCTTGGCCTGCGCAGTCCCATCAGGCCCTTGTGCCGTCTCTTGCGGCATCACCGCCATTTTCTCCCGCAGAATGGCGCTTTCGGTGGCACCCAGGACTTCGGTATGTTCCAGCCCGATACTGGTAACCACCGCTACGTTCCCGCGGGCGACGGCGGTAGAATCCAGACGGCCGCCCATGCCCGCTTCAAGAACCGCCACCTGCACGCCCTGCTCCCTGTAGTAGAGGAAGGCGGCCACAGTGACCACCTCGAAGAATGTAGGCTCAACATGGGCAATTTCGGCGGCAGCCTTCACCTGCAAAAAGAGCCGGTCCAGATCGGCATCAGATACGGGCACATCGTTCACCCGAATCCGTTCCCGCAGGCTAATCAAGTGGGGGCTGGTATAAAGCCCGGTCCTGATTCCGTGGGCCTGCAACACCCCCGAAAGGTAATAACTGCAGGAGCCCTTGCCGTTGGTTCCTACCACATGGATAGTGCGGAAAGATTCTTGCGGGTTACCCAAGGCCTCACAAATCTTGAAGGTAGATTCCAGCCCGGGAACCATCCCGAACATCAGCCTCGACTCCAGATATTGCATGCCTGCGGAATTCATGGGCACAAATGTAGTTTTTTTATTGCAAGGGGGGCGTTGCGGGGGTGTCCCCCGCAGAAGGGGTGGCGAGCAATGTAATGCGAGCCAGGGGAAGGCTTTCCCCTACCAACCACTCGAGAATAGAGCACCGTTTAAGGAACCTCGAGCCTGGATTCCTCCCCTGAAACAAGTTCAGGGTCGGAATGACGTGTTTTTATTATATTCGGATTGTTCCTATGTTTTTTATTTCCACATTCCGAAAAGCGGCGCGGCACTTCCCTGTAATGCGGTTTGCCCTTGCGCTTACCGTCATCGCGATTTCTTTTTCCCTTGCCGCCGTAGACAAGGAGCCTCCTCCGCAGCACTACAATTACCGCGGTGCAGGCCAGCAGATGAAGCGGATTTACTACGGCGACCTGCAAGAGACCATCTATTGCGGCTGCAAGTACAACGACAAGAAGAAGGTGGACTACAGCACCTGCAACTTTAGGCCCAGGGAAAATCCCCGGCGCAAGAGTTTCAAGCGGGCAAAGACCGTGGAATGGGAGCATATCGTGACCGCCCACAATATGGGGCACTTTATGCCCTGCTGGAGAGACGGTGGACGCAAGAACTGCAGCGCAAACGATACTTTGTTCAAAATTCTGGAAGGGGACCTGCACAACCTCTACCCCGCCATCGGCGAAATCAACGGGGACCGGAGCAACTTCATGTATTCCCAGTGGACCAACAATCCGGAACCCATGTATGGGGAGTGCGAGACCATCGTGGATTTCAAGCTGAAAAAGGCCCAGCCCCGAAAAGAGGTCCGCGGGCTTATCGCTCGGGTGCATTTTTACATGGAAAAGACCTACGGAATCAAGCTCTCTGGTCAGGACCGCAAGCTGTTCGAAGCCTGGGACAAGATGTACCCCGTCACCGAAAGGGAATGCGAGCGGGACCGCCGTATTTTCAAGGTCCAGGGGGACCACAACCCCTTCGTTTACGAAAAGTGCGAAGTCAAGCCCTAGAACAGGGGCATTTCAAGGCAAGCGTTTCCAAAAAACGCCCTTAAAAACTTAATTTTAGGGCGTATAACGAGGTTTTCATGTTTCGTGTTTTTTCGTTTTGTCTTGTCCTGATTTTAAGCGTGACCACCACGGCATTTTCCCAGGTGACGTTCCCTCTGGGTTCCAACGTCGTCGACGTGACCAAGGCTCCCTATAACGCCAAGGCCGATGGAAAGACCGACGATACAGAGGCTATCCAGAAAGCGCTAAACGACCACCCCAACGGGGACTATATCATTTATCTGCCCCACGGCATTTACAAGGTGACCAACACCCTGACCTGGCCCGCCAGCGAAAAACCGGAACAGGCCTACAGCCGCACTATTTTGCAGGGTGCAAGCATCGGCGGCACTATCATCGCCCTGGCCGACGAATGCCAGGGGTTCACCAATCCCGATTTTCCGGCTCCGGTGCTGTTTACCGGCGAGGGTCCGGGACTCAAACCCAGGAACTCCATCCGCGACATTACCATCCGCACGGGTAAAAAGAACGCCGGTGCCGTAGGTATCCGTTTCAACGCCGCCCAGCAGGGCACCATCAAGAACGTGAAGGTGTATTCCGGCGACAGCCTGGGCATTTACGGTATCGACCTGGGGCACACCGAAAATATCGGCCCCCTCCTTCTCGAAAAAGTAGAAATCCAGGGCTTTGAAACCGGCGTGTATGTTGCCGGCAAGACCAACAGCGTCACCCTGGAGCACGTGACCCTGGGAGGCCAAAAGAAGTACGGCCTGGAAAACGACGGTCAGGTAGTGTCCAGCCGCGGGCTCCGCTTCAAGGGAGACGTGCCGGCAGTGTTCAACCACGGCGACGGAGCTTCCATGGTCCTGGTAGATGCCACCCTGGAATATAACCGTGTAAAGCTGTCCAAACCTGCCGTTGCTATCGAAAACGAAGGCATGCTGTTTGCCCGTTCCGTAAATACCAGCCGTTTCGAAGAAAAAATCAAGAGTACCCCTAAGGCCGTTACCGAGACCTATGTCGGCAACGAGATTGTGGAATTCGTGACCCAGGCTTCTCACCAGCTTTGCCACAGCCCCAAGCAGTCCATGAGGCTTCCGGTGGCAGAGATCCCGAACCTGAACGACCAGAAATCCGACTCCTGGATTACCATCGCCGGAGACTACGGCGGAAAAATGAACACCGGTTCCGACGACGCCAAGGCCATACAGGACGCTATCGACGACGGTGCCGAAACGATTTATTTCCCGCCGGGAGGGCGCTGGACCATCAACCGCGACATCTACCTGCGAAACCGTATCCGCCGGATTCTCGGTACCGAAGGACGCATCGACGGGAAAGGCAAGTTTATCATCGAGGACGGAGCCTTCAACGAAATCACCATCGAGCGTTTCTCCGAATTTGGAAACGGAATCATCCACAAGAGCAAACGCGCCGTACTCCTCAAGAACATGATGTTCAAGTCCTTCGAGACCAACGAGCTGGGCGTAGGCGACATCTACATGGAAGACGTTGCGGTAGGGTCTATCCAGATAAACCAGCAACACCTGTGGGGCCGCCAGGTTTCCATGTTCTCCGACACCAAGGGCGCAAAAATCCAGAACAACGGTGGCGACATCTGGATTCTGGGCCTTACCTCCAAGGACGGAAACACCATCTTGCAGAACTTCAACGAAGGTTCCGCCGAACTCCTGGGCGTGCTGGTCATCGCAAGCGACAAGGCAAAGACCACCCCCATGTTCATCAACGACAACGGAAGCCTTTCCATCGAAGGCCTCAAGGAAGTCCTCACCCGCGGAAACCCCTACAAGAAGATTGTGGAAGAATCCCGCATGGGTTCTGCCATCTATGCCCTTACGGACGCCGACCTTGAAAAGAACAGCACCGGCGGCGTGAACATGGCTCTTTACACAGGTTATGCCCCTAAGCAGGGTCAGAACGAGGCCCCGAAGGTCTCCTTCGCCGACGAGATGATTGTGGTGCAGCCCGGCAAGATCCATCTGGTAGGTTCCGTAGAAGACGACGGCCGCGGCAACGGTCTCTGCAGGGACCCGGTCCTTTGGAAAAAGGGCGTTGGCCCCGGCAAGGTCATCTTCTCCGATACCGCCGAGTACGAGACCGACGTTTCCTTTACCGGTAGCGGACGCTACAACCTGATTTTCACCGCCAATGACGGTACCAAGACCGGCGCCGACACCGGCAAGGTCTACGTGTTCGACAAGAAGTACACCACCTTGGACAACTCCGGAGACGGGGCCCCCAGCGGCAAGGGCGTAGACACCTGGATTTCGTCCTTCGACAACTTTACACCTCACAATACGGACGCCGCCCTCAGGGTGGCAAACGACACCAACGATGCCGGCAAGATATACCTGAAGTTCGACCTGTCCGCCCTGCCGGGGCCCCTCTTTGACGCAGGCCTCAAGCTGGAATACAACGCCGACTCCCTCACAAAGCCTGTTCAGTTCAACATATTCGGCCTGAAAGAAACCGCCAGGGAAATGAACTATGGCGAAGGCAAGCTGGGCGTAGACTGGCGAGGCGACGAACTGACCTGGGAAAACGCTCCTGCCAACTTGCCCCAGCCCGGTGGACATTTCAACATCCGCAAGAACTCCGGCGGTGGCGTCGACACCAAGCACGCCGACTTCTTGGGGCTCATCACCTTGAACCCCAAGGCCCCGTTGGGAGCTTTCTTGCGCACTCCGACCCTGACGGAGTTCTTCAAGAGGAAGCACCCCTCCAATATGTACACGCTGATTCTCACCGCCGTAGACCCGGGCGAAACCATCATCCATTCCCATAACCAGAACAGGTCTCTCGCTCCGGCACTTTACGTGGGCTACTTTGACAACACCCATTCCGTGAGCGGTGACGTGATGGAAGGCGGTTACACGCTGACCAAGGTGCACATTGACATTTACTCCCTGGAATGCGATTTCGATTTGACGGTAGGTTATCCGCAATTTGTGCAGATTGAAATCGTCAACGAATTCGGGCGCCGCATGCTCATGGTTGCCGCCCGTGAACTTGCCGGAGAAAAGAAGACACACTTCAAGTTCAAGGCCCACGAGTTCCCCACGGGCAAGTACACCTTGAAGGTCAACGGCGAAGCCTTTAGCGCAGAACAGAAGTTCTACATCTTGAACTAGGACGGCTCTACGATGAAAAGATTGTTTTTTACCCTGCTATCCGCAACGGCCCTGTCGCTCCTCGCCTGCAGCGAATCGAGCCACACCAACAATTCGGACATCAACAGCGGTGACGGCGAATACGCCGACAGTTCCTTCTATTCCAGTTCGGGCACCAGCAACCGTGCCGACATTGACTACGATGACGATATCGTTTTGGATGACACCACCAACATCTATATCCAGCGGCCTGTGACGGATTCCACCGGCAAGGCGGAATGTCCCGAGAAGACTCTTTGCATTGATTCCCTGACAAAGGATATCAACCTGTTCCTCGGCAACCTGAAAAAGGGGGACCGCATAAGTATTTGGGCCGCCACTAGCGGTATGACAAATGACACCATGCGTGTGATGAGCGAACTTGGACAAACGATGCACCCCATGCTTCCCAGGTGTGTTTTGGACAACTGCACCTTTGAATCTTTCGTGATTCCCGGTGACGGTGCCGACATGGAAAAGAACCAGTTCGTGATTTTTGAAGACGGCTACTACTACGTGCATCTAGAGGCAACCTTCAGCGACATGGCTCACTGGCGCCTGTACACCCATGTGGACAACGGCTACTACAAATACACCGGCGACACAAACAAGGTAAGCATCTCCCTAAAAGAGAACCTCCGAGGGATTCTCAAAATCGGGAACTCTCCCGACAGCATCAGGTTCAATTTTGCAGCGGCCATCGGCCACAGCGTCACCATCAAGGCTGAAGGCGACTGGATTAATAACCTGGACCTGCGCCAAGAGGGCAAGTCCATCGCAAGCGAAAAGGACACTCTGGACAGAACTATGCTCACCGACAATTCTACCCATTGGGAGTTGGTGATAGCCCCCGAAAAGATTTCCAACTACCAGACAGGCCCCTATGCGAGCTTTACCATTCAGTCCAGCAACCGCAAGCTTTCTCAAGGCGAATACTTCGCGCTCCCCGATTCCCTGGGCAAGGCCGGCGAGTTCCTGAAAAAGACCCGCGCAAAGATTGACGCCTTCGAACTAAGGCAAGACCAGTACGTGTGGCTCGGGGACTTCAAGAAGGGCGATACCCTGGTGGTGGAACACATGTTCAAGGGTTACGGCAAGCGTTCAACCAAGCCCTTCACCGTCATCGACTACAGTGTTCTCGGCAAGGGCGGCCAGTCCCTCAAGACCCTCTCTGAAGAAGACTTGGGATACAAGGTGGAAAGCGACGGCCCCGTCTACTTCCATTTCCAGATGGTCAACAGCCAGAACACACCCGACGCCAAGGAGCTGGAGCTGTACACCCTGCTTAAAAGGCCCGGCTCCCTTACCAAGTTCAACTTCTATGACGCCTCGGCCGAAAAGGCGATAGACACACTGAAGGTAAGCGAAGACCAGGAACTGAAGTTGGACGACATGGCGTTTGAATCAACCCCCACCAGCACAAAGAACGGGGCAGTGAACTGGTTTATCCCCTGCGGGGACTGGATGGTGCTGGGCAACGTGAATTATGACAGTTGCGAGGGCAACACCAAGGGCGAACTGAAGGTGGAATCCACCGAAAATACAGGTGACGCCAAGATACTGGTTGTAAGCGGAGGCTCCGGAAATTCGGCAAGACTCATCGCCGAAAGCCTTCTGGACCCCCAAAAGCGGGATACTTTGCACATCGTGGTGAAGTAGGCCCTTGAAATTAAAGCCCCAAAATTCTATTATTGGAGCTCACTCTTGCAAGTCGCGCCAAGCTCTGCCAATTTGCAAGCATAACCAAAGAGCTTCCTTACGAGGTACAATATGTCGTCCTTCCGCGGACCAAAAGGTAAAGTCGCACGCTCTCTCGGCGTTGCCGTCTCCCAGAAAACTCAAAAGGCCCTTGACCGCCGTAACTTCGCTCCTGGCCAGCATGGTCAGAACCGCAAGAAGTCTGCTTCTGTGTACAAGCAGCAGTTGGTGGAAAAGCAGCGTCTCCGTTTCACCTACAACATTTCCGAAGCCCAGTTGGCCAAGGCTTACAAAGAAGCCAACCGTCGCGAAGGTTCTGCCGGTGACAACCTGATGATTCTTCTGGAAACCCGCCTTGACGCTCTCGTCTATCGCATGGGTTTTGCCCGCACCATTTTCGCCGCCCGTCAGTATGTGGCCCACGGTCACTTCTCCGTGAACGGCGTCCGTAGCTTCTCCCCCGCTCGCCTGGTCAAGGCCGGCGACGTGATCGCTGTGCGCGAACGTTCCAAGGAACACGTGCAGATCAAGGAAGCTATCGCCAACGCTCCTGCCGCCCCGGAATACCTTTCCGTTGATGCCGGCAAGATGGAAGGCACCCTGGTGAAGCTTCCCCTCCGCGACCAGATTCCCGTCCAGCTCGAAGAACAGCTGGTGGTGGAATACTACTCCAGGTAGTGAGAGTTGCAAGTTTAAAACGTCCGGCGCAAGTCGGGCGTTTTTTTTACGCCGATTTTTCTAAATTAGCGGCATGACTCAAAGAAATTCCTTTGCACGCTTGTTGCTTTTTATCGTGCTCGGCCTGATTATCGGCGGAGTACTTGGTGAGTGCCTGGGGCTCCTGTTCGGGGAACTGGGCGAACTGATGAACGCCGGCGGATACGACAACATCGTCCGCAACTTCTTCGTGGCCTCTTTCGACCTGAATTTCGGATTCTTGGGCGATAAGGCAAACCCGGTGGTCATCGACCTCTACATGGTAAAATTTGCGCTTGGCCTCGGCCTCAAGATTAACGTCGTGAGCATCGTAGGCATGGTTCTCGCCATCTATATTATGAAATGGTCCGGAGGAAACAGGTAATGGACACCATTCAAGATTTACAGGAACAGCTGAAAAGCGGGAAGACGACCGCCGAAGGGCTGGTGCAGTCCGCTCTCAGCAAGATTGACGCTACCAAGGACTTGAACGCCTATATTTCTGTTCTTAACGAACGGGCGCTGGCCCGTGCCAAGGAAAGCGACAAGCGCCGCGCCGAAGGCAAGACTCTGGGTGCGCTGGACGGGATTCCCGTAGCCGTGAAAGACAACATGTGCCTCGAAGGCACCCGCACTACGGCTGCCTCCAAGATTCTCGAAAACTTTGTAGCTCCCTACACCGCCACCGCCATCGAAAAGCTGGAGGCAGCAGGTGCCGTCATCGTGGGCAAGACTAACATGGACGAATTCGCCATGGGCTCCAGCAACGAGACCTCTTACTTCGGCCCCGTGAAGAACCCGCTGGACAGTTCCCGCGTACCGGGAGGTTCCTCCGGAGGCTCGGCCGTAGCCGTGGCCTCGGGCACGGTTCCCTGTGCTCTGGGCTCCGATACCGGCGGATCTATCCGTCAGCCTGCCGCCTGCACAGGGGTGGTGGGCCTTAAGCCCACCTACGGCCGCGTGTCCCGCTACGGTCTTCTGGCTTACGCCAGCAGCCTGGACCAGATCGGTCCCTTCGGTGCCACCGTCGCCGACTGCGCAACACTGCTTTCGGCCATCTGCGGAATCGACCCTCACGACAACACCACCAGCGCAAGGCCTACCGAAGATTTCGGCGCAAAGCTTGACGCAGGCATCAAGGGCAAGGTCATCGGTGTCCCGAGGGAATACTTCGGTGAAGGCCTGGACAAGGATTGCAAGGCCGCCATCGAAGGTATGCTCAAGAAGATGGAAGCGGAAGGCGCCAGCCTCAAGGAAGTGAGCCTCCCCCACATCAGCTACGCCGTGTCCAGTTACTACATCATCGCCACCGCCGAGGCCAGTTCCAACTTGAGCCGCTACGACGGCGTGCGCTACGGCTACCGGAGCAAGGATGCCCGCAAGTTGTTCGACCTTTACGCCAAGTCCCGCAGCGAAGGCTTCGGCAAGGAAGTCCAGCGCCGGATTCTGCTGGGCAGTTACGTGCTCAGCGCAGGCTTCTACGACGCCTACTACGTGCAGGCCCAGAAGGTCCGCAGGCTCATTACCGACGACTTCAACAAGGCCTTTGAAAGCTGCGACGTGATTGCAAGCCCCGCCATGCCAGGGCTTCCGCTCAAGTGCGGCATGAACGAATCCGACCCCATGGCCGTTTACCTCAGCGACATCTACACCGTGAGCCTGAACCTTGCAGGGCTTCCGGGCGTAACGGTCCCCTGCGGAATGGCCGGCGGGCTGCCCGTTGGTCTGCAATGGATTGGCAAGCCGTTTATGGAAGCGGACCTGCTCTCCGTCGCCGCCGCAACGGAGAGCTTGAACAAGTAATCCGCTAAAAATATCGAAAAGAACTGTGCCGAACAAACGGTACAGTTCTTTTTTGCGCATTTACAGTACAAACAGCGCGACAGCCATGAACAGGAATACCGCACCGGAGAACCAGTTCAGGTTGCGGTTCGCCTTGGGGCTGTTCAGCATGAACTTCTTGACGGCACCCGCCAAAAGTGCAACCGTTCCGAACACGATGAAGGTGGCCACCACGAATTCCGCCCCGAGAATCAACATCTGGACCGACGGGCTCAAGGGGCTGTCCATCTTTACCGCAGGCGGGATAAACGACAGCGCGAAAAGTATCGCCTTCGGGTTCGTGAGGTTCATGATGATGCCCCGCAAGTAGAGCCTGCGGGCCGAAAGGGATGATGAACCAGGCCCCTCAGGACTGGATCCTTCACCCCTACGGGGTTCAGGATGACGTTCCGCGGCAGTAGCGTCCAACACTACAGTTCCCGCTCGCACCTGGAAGCTTTTGTAGGCCAGATACACCAGGTAGGCAGCGCCCAAGCACTGGATCACGAAAAACGCCATAGGACTGGCGGCAATCAGGGCAGACACGCCCACCACCAAAAGCCCCGTCTGCACCATTATCCCCGTACACAGCCCGCAAATAATGCAAAAGCCGGCCTTGGCACCGTGAGTAGCGCTCTGGGCCAGCACAAACAAATTATCCGGCCCGGGAGCAAGGGCGACAACGATAGCGGCAATGAAAAATTCCAGCATAAAAAACAGCGATAAGTGGACTTGGGCTACAAGCTTTCCAGGAACTTTTCGGCATCCATCTCGGCAAGGTCTTTCTGCAACTTTTCCAGGGCCTCGTCCGTAATGGCCACGGCCCTGCGGGCATCCCCGTGACCAGCGCCACCAACAGCGGCATCCACACCGCCGACATCGGCAGCGCAGTTCTCGCCTACACCGGACTGACCGACCCGCTCTTCTGCCAAGGCATTGGACGCATCCACCATACGGCGCAGCGAATCCGCCACCTCCTTCACCGAGGCGTCGTTACTCACCACCACGTCCAGCACCTTGGAAAGCCGCTTGCGAAGCCCTGCAAACTCGTCCCTGTCCAGCTCGGCGGTTTCTCCCCCGTAGTACATCAGCGGGGTCTTGCACCTGACGCAAGAAAACACCATCATGCTGGAAGGCTCGCCCTTCACCATGACCTGGAAAGAAGACCCGCAATGGGGGCAGTTGATATGCAGTTCGCTCATGATCTATAATGTAGAAATTTTAGATAACCCAAGCCAACGCCACTTCATTATTTTATTTTTCTCTTGTCTGACGATTCAACATAAGGGAGATGTCCGCCTTCGCGGACATGACTAAACAAACCTTTTCGACTCAAACCCCTAGTTCCTAGATCCTAGCCACTATCAACTACTATGCTCTGCCATTGGCTCTACCATATTACCAGCATTGACCTTTTCGACGGCCGTCTGTTCCGCGCAGGCGTCGCCGCCATGCTCTCCATCGTTTTAGTCATGTGCCTCATGCCGGTCTATATCCGCAAGCTCCAGCGCCTTGACGCCACCTCCGATTTTGACAAGGACGGAGCCAAGAGCCCTCCCATCATGGGCGGCCTCCTTCTGGTAATCGTCGTCGAGGTTGTCTCGCTCCTGGTCTGCAAGATGAACGGCTACAGCATTTCCACCCTGGTCATCCTGGCGGCATTCTCTGCCGTGGGCGCCATCGACGACATCGCGAAAGTCAAGGCCAAGCGCCTCATCAAGCTGGGCAAGCTCAAGGCCGCCGACTACATGGACAAGGCCGACGGCATCTCCAGCAGCCTCCGCCTGTTCCTCTACTTCCTCTTTAGCCTCGTTGTGGCCATCTTCTGCTACAAGTTCATTCCCGAACTCAAGGGCGACCTGACCATTCCCCTCCTCCCCATCGACGTGTTCCAGCTGCACCTGCCCAACTGGATTTTCGTCGCCTTTATGACATTTGTCATCGCGGCCAGCGCCAACGGCACCAACTTCACCGACGGCCTGGACAGCCTCGTTTCGGTGCCGATCCTCACCAGCATGGTGTTCGTAGGTCTCGTGGCCTACGTGAGCGGAAACTTCATCTTCAGCCAGTACCTGAGCGTGCCCTACCTGCCGGGCTGCGACGAACTGTTCCCCATCGCCACGGCCATTGCAGGCGCACTGCTTGCCTACCTGTGGTTCAACAGCCCTCCCGCCGAAATCTACATGGGTGACGCGGGCTCCGTGGGCTTTGGCGCCGCCATCGGCATCATGTTCATCTTGGTGCAAGCGGGACTATTCCTGCCCATCGTGTGCATCATCATCATCGCCGAGGCCTTCTCTGTGCTGTTGCAGATTCTGTGGTTCAAGTTTACCCGCAAGATCACGGGCACGGGCAAGAGGCTTTTCCTATGTGCGCCTCTGCACCATCACTACCAAAAGAAATGGGAAGGCAAGTTCCCGAGCAAGCCCCAGATGAATTCCAAGATCGTGTGGCGCATGCACCTGGTGAGCATCTTCGCCCTCATCTTCAGCATGGTGGTTTTCTTCGGGATTAGGTAATTCGATATTACAAAGGGGGAAGCCTCCCCCTCGCTGTAGCCTTGCCCCGTGCCATCCCGGCCGAACGCAGTGTCATCCTGAGCGAAGCCCATCGGGCGTAGTCGAAGGATCCAGGGCAAGTCTTCCGCTACCCCCACTGCGGGCGCTCATGCCGCCCCGCAACGCCCCGGCATTTCTCGCCTACAGTCATGCTGACGAAAGTCAGCATCAGCTTTTCAAGTCTTTCCTACCAAACAAAAAAGAACCCGTTCACAACAAACAAACGAATTCGAAATCCAGGACAAAAATCAGTCCTTTAGGCAACGAACAGAGAGCCCGAAGCTCTTGCTGTAGTAGCTCAGGTGCGCCTCGTCGTCATAGTAGCACAGGTACATATAGTAGGCAAAGTCCCAATCGTTCTGCGTGGCACTCCAGAAGTAGGCCATGACGCCGACATTAATGAAGTAGAGATCGTCGGTCCAGATGCCAGCAGGGAGCGCAGAAAAGCCGTAGGCATCCTCGTTGGTGATGCCGTTATAGGCATGCCAGCCTATCTGCGACTTTAGTTTTGCACCGGCGGTTGATGATCCACCCACCGCCGTGAACAGGGTTTGCCATTCATCCTTGGTCGGCAAGTGCCAGCCCGACGGGCAAATACCCGACACCTTTTCAGGCAGCGTACAGGCTCTGAGGTAACCGCAGTTCACGCCGTTGCCACCGTCGTAAAGCTTGACGGAGTCGATTGCCGCAGCCCAAGTATAGAGACGACCTGTCACGGCACAGTTCTCAACCACGTCATTGTAGCACCAACTCTTGCCCTTGAGACTCGGCGTGGTTACGCTGTCGGCATAGTCCAGGTTCTCCGCCATCCAGGTCTGGTTGCCAATCTTTACAGTCTTGTAAACTTTGCTATCGCGGTGGTCGGTCAGGGTGCCGTAGGTGATTTTCGGGTTCAGGCGGGCTTCCTTCGGTACATCCCAGCTCCAGTTGGCAGGAATAGTAGAGCCGCTGGAACTGGATTCCAGCTCATCGTCCCCTATAGAAGACGAAGAGCCGTCTTCGTTGGACTCGGTCGATGAACTGGACAGTTTCGACATCAGTTCTTCCAGTTCGGCTTTCAGTTTGTCCCCGCCAAGCCCGTCCTTGATTTTTCCAATGATGGCGGAGTCAACGACGGCCACCCACTTGTTCTCGAGACAGGCGAAATAGGAGATGCCCACCTGGGCCACTGCCATTTCACAGGTGTTGGGCAGGGCCGCCTCGCTCCCATAGACGGGAATTTCATCAGAAGAACCGCCGGAACTGTCATCACAGGCGGCGAGGAGCAGTGGAAGAGAGATTGCTATGGATCCTATCGCCACCGCGTGGTTCCAAGATGACGCATTGAACTGTTTTTTCATGGTCCTTGTCCTTGAAACTATAATTAAGGGCAATGTAATATTTGGAAACAGATGCGTCAAGTGTAGCCCACCTCCTACTATTCTATATTTGACTTATGGACATTATCGACACTTTGAACGCAGCGGGGCAGCAAGAGTTGGCCGCCCGCCTTGAATCATTGAGCGGCGAGGCCCGCAGCCTTCTGGAGCGAGATATTTTATCCCAGGACTGGGAAGAACTGAAGGCCCTTTACGCCGAAAAGTCCGCCGCCACCCTGGCAGACAACGTTTCCGCCGACCTCAAGCCCATGCCCTTCAAGATTGCCGCCGACGACCTGCGCTACGACTTCTGGAAAGAAACCGGAGAAATCCTGCTCCAGAAAGGACAGGTGGCCGCCTTCCTAGTGGCGGGCGGACAGGGTTCCCGCCTGGGGTTCGACGGACCCAAGGGCATGTTCGACATCGGGCTCCCCAGCCACAAGAGTTTGTTCCAGCTGCAGGCAGAACGCCTTCAAAATTTGGCCGCACAGGTGGGCCACCCCATTCCTTGGTGCATCATGACCAGCCCCCTGAACCACGAGGCCACCGTCAATTTCTTTACCGAACACAAGTTTTTTGGCATGGACCGGGACAACATCCGCTTCTTTGAGCAGGGCACCATCTGCGCCCTCACTCCCGAAGGCAAGGCCGTGATCGACGAGAACAACCGCCTGGCCCTTGTGCCCGACGGAAACGGCGGCTGCTTCCGCGCCCTGGCGCAGAGCGGCACTCTGGCCTGGCTTGTAGAAAAGGGCGTGCAGTACGTGTTCCTCTACAGCGTGGACAACGCGCTGTGCCGCATTTGCGACCCGGCGTTCATCGGGGCCCTCGCCAGCGAAGGCCGGAGCATGTCGGCCTCCAAGGTGGTGCCCAAGGCGGGTCCAAACGAGAAGGTGGGCATATTCGCCCTGCAGAACGGCAAGCCCGGCGTCGTGGAATACAGCGACCTTCCCGAAAACTACCGCGACATGACCAACGCCGACGGAAGCCTCACCTTCGACGGCGGGAACATCGCCATACACCTGTTCAAGCTAGCCGGGCTCCGCAAGCTGCAGACCAGCAGGCTCCCGTGGCACACCGCCCGAAAGACCGTCTGCGGCATCGAGAAATGCTTCAAGTTCGAGCAGTTCCTCTTTGACGCCTTCCCGCTGCTGGGTTCCATGTTGCCCTTCGGCGTGGTCCGCGAAGAAGAGTTCAGCCCCGTCAAGAACGCCGACGGAAACGATTCTCCCAAGACCGCCCGCAACATGATCGGACGCCTCCACCGCGAGTGGCTCCGCAAGGCCCACGTGGAGGTAAACCCGAATAAGCTCTACGAAATCTCGCCCACCATCAGTTACGCCGGCGAAGGGCTTTCCCGTAGGCTGTTCGTACGGGAGTTCGGCCGTGGCATCTTGGAGTTTGACGAAGAATAAAAAACTAATGTGAAATGTGAAGTGTGTGATGTGAAATTAAACATTCTATGTGCTAAGCCCTAAAATGCTGAAGGCAAAATTCGTCATATACAAAGCTACACTTCACGCGTTGCTGCGATTGCCGGACGCCTTCTTTGCGCTGCTGTTCAAGATTGCGTTCCCTATCTACAAGGCTCTCCACACCAAGCGGGCCTATGGCCGTGTGGAACGGCTCCTGCAAGAAACGGGTTTCTACGGAAAGAACGCCACACGCAAGCACAAGGTCACGCCCAAAGACGTGTTCGAAAGCATCTACTGGAACGGCATCGACAGCTACCGCCTGCTGGCCCGGATTCCCTCTGCCACAGTACGGGTCCGATTCGAGAACGAATTTATCATGCAAGATGCCGCCAAGGAGGGAACCGTGGTGGGCATGAGCATCCACCAGGGCGCCTTCGAGAACATGCACCGGATTCTCTGCCGCTACGGCAAGCCGGTACACCTCATTACCGACTCTGCAGGGGATGCCGCCATACGCAAGTGCCTAGAAGACCTGCGCAGCGACCCGAACCTCACCGAATACCACCCCGACAAGCTCCAGAGCCTTATCCGTAACCTGTTCAAGACCCAGGGAATCCTTGCCATGGTGGTGGACCAGGGCCGCAACACCAAGGGCAACACCGTCTCCCTTTTCGGGAAAAAAAACACCCTCTACCTCAGGCTTCCCGTCAAGGTAAACCAGATGGGGGCAAGCATCGTCACCTTCCGCACCTACAGCGAAACGGTTGTCAAGCAGGGTAAAAAAATCCGAGAGCACGTCATCCGGTTCGAGCACTACTACCCACCCAAGATGGCCGCCACCCCCGAAGGCGAGGCGGAGCTGGTCAACTCCATAGCCGCCGACGTGGAACGCTGGATCGAGGACCACCCCGAGCAGTGGACCTGGAACTACCACAAGAACTTCAAGGTATAAAATGGCTTTCAACGAAGAAGAACTTTTCCAGCTGGAGTGGATCAAGAACCACCACATGGAAGACAAGGACAAGGCCCTGGATGCAGAGAAGGCCGATGTCCCGACCGAGAAAAAAGTTTTCAAGGGGAAAAATGTCCGGAACCCCGCCTCCTGGGGCACACCGCTACCCGAAGACGAAATCGATCTCCACGGCATGACCGCCGACGAGGCGGCGGAGGCGGTGGAACGTCGCATGTCCCAAATGAGCATCGCAGGCCTCAGCGTACTCCGGGTCATCCACGGGAGCGGGAACCCTGCCTACGGCAACGTCAAAAAGATTATCGACCGTAAGGTCCGCTCCGAATGGCGAAACCGGGTGGTGTTCTACCGCACCGAAATCGAGAACGCCGGTTCCAGCATCCTCAAAATCGGGAAACCCGCCCCAAAAACGAAAAAATAACCCGACGAACCCTTTAATACGGAATAAACTCAGCCTGGTAGAGCGCTTGCTTCGGGAGCAAGAGGTCGTGAGTTCGACTGAATCGGCGATGAACGAAGTGAATACAGCCGATTCAGAGATTAAGCCAAAGGCTTAACCCGTAGGACAAAAACCGTAACAAAGTTAGGTTTTTGTCTCATCTCGCTAAAAAATTTGCATTTGACCTTTAATTTTTCGTCTTTTTTAACTATCTTTGAACCACAAAACCGGAATATAGCTCAGCCTGGTAGAGCGCTTGCTTCGGGAGCAAGAGGTCGTGAGTTCGAATCTCGCTATTCCGATACAAAAGGACCCCCATGGGGTCCTTTTTTGTATCGGAATGAGCGCGAGATTCTAGAACTCACGAAGTGAGTTCGACTGAATCGGCGATGAACGGAGTGAATATAGCCGATTCAGAGATTAAGCCACAGGCTTAACCCGAAGGGCAAAATACGAATGTAATGAGTATTTTGTCTAATCTCGCTATTCCGATAAAAAGAAGACCACCCTAAAGGGTGGTTTTCTTTTTATACGCGGAATAGCGAGGTTTAAGAACGAGCGACGTAGTCGTGAGTTCGACTAAATCGCTCGATGAGCGAAGCGAATAATGAGCGATTTAGGGATTAAGCCGTAGGCTTAACCCGAAGGGCAAGAACTGAAGCGTAGCAAAGTTCTTGTCCAATCTCGCTATTCCGATACGAAAGGCACCCCCTGTGGGTGCTTTTTTCGTATCGGAATATTGTGCGAGATGAGAACTCACGAAGTGAGTTCGACTGAATCGGCGATGAACGAAGTGAATATAGCCGATTCAGAGATTAAGCCAAAGGCTTAACCCGAAGGGCAAAATACGAATGTAATGACTATTTTGTCCAATCTCGCTATTCCGACCAACAAGCAAATCCCCGCCGGAGCCTGCCCTGAGCCTGTCGAATGGGCGGGGATGACAAGAATAAGACGGTGATGACAACGACCGGCGATGAACGCTTTCCCCTACCCCCACCGCCGCACGGGATTCGGGCAATGGTCCTCGTGACCATCGGGCCACACCCACACCTCGTCGGCAAAAGGACACTCCGGCGATCTTCCGTTGCAATCCATACCGGACACGGCACAGGAACCGCCTCGACCTTCGAAATACAGACTTCCTTCGCAACGGACCCTGTCGGAGTGCAGATCCTTCCGTAACCGATCTACGGCACCTTCGGGCAAGGCAAACCTTTCCCGCAATTCTCGTGACGCACAGCCCAAAAACACCACCGGATTCCACTTGATCCGGTTAACGCCGACTCGTTCCGCCCATCGCAAAAGTTCCGACGCAGAATCCGCGTTTTCGCGGTGAAGCGTCACCTGCAGTGAAACAGCGGCCACAGCCTGCGAACTATCGCCCTCCAGCAACAGCCTACGAACATCCAGCAGTTTTTCCACATTGGCTTTCCAC
The DNA here is from genome assembly GCA_016295375.1 of Fibrobacter sp. Classification (GTDB taxonomy): domain Bacteria; phylum Fibrobacterota; class Fibrobacteria; order Fibrobacterales; family Fibrobacteraceae; genus Fibrobacter. The sequence continues at coordinate 34,374 of JAEDLI010000002.1, forward strand.
TCGTCTTCGGGCAATCCACCCGTCTCGTAAGAAAGAGTACTCACCTTGATGTCGCTGCAGGCAAGCAGCAGGCTTTCCAGTCCTTCGTCACTCCCCCACTTTTTAGGAAAACTCCCGTTGGTAGTCAAGTTCAAAGGAGTCCCGCGACTCATGCACAATTCCAGCAGTTCTTCGAAATGGGAATAAAGTAAAGGTTCTCCCATGGTGGAGGGAATCACCTCCCGCACACCCGCATATTTTTCAATGGAACGCCGAGCCACTTCTATGGGCATCTCACCAAAGCCGGAGGGCCCTCCCCGCTGGTTCAAAAAACACAGCGGGCAGCGTAAATTACAAGTGTCCGGATTGGTCAGTAAAGTCAGACGGCGCATGGGATAATTCTGATTTCTGACTCCAGATTTCGGAGTTGTAATTCCGAACTCCGAAATCCAAATTCTGAATTATTTGTTCTCTCTCAGGTACTTAATCGCCGAAAGAGCCGCCCTGGCGCCTTCGCCTACAGCTACAGACACCTGCAAGATACCGCCGGTACAGTCCCCCGCCGCATAGAGTCCCGGAAGAGTGGTCTGCAAATCGCCGTCCAGCACAAGCTTTCCCTGGTCAAAGGCGGCGCCAGCCTTCAGTGCCAAATCCGTAGCGTTGGCGCTGCCGAGGGCAACAAACAGCCCGTCAAATTTTTCTTCTGAACCGTCTTCGTAGCGCACGCCCTGAAAAGCACCTTCGCCTACCAGGCCCTGCAAATGCCGATTTACGATGCGGACCTTGTCAGGGAATTTTGCAGAAACGTCTGCACCGTTGGTCAAAAGCGTTGCGGAACCCACCACCTGCAAAAGCTCTTCGGTTTCGTGAAGGGCATATTCGCCGTTTCCAAGCACGGCCACGTTCTTGCCCTTGTAAAAGAAGGAATCGCAGACAGCGCAATAACTAACCCCGTGGCCTTCCATCTCGGCCATTCCCGGCAGCGGGTGCTTTTTGCGAGCAGCACCGGTAGCCATGATGCAAACCTTGCCATGATAAGATGCCGTAAGCCCCTTGGCCACAAACTGCGAACCGTCGAACATCAGGTCCATCACTTCGTCATCTACAATCTGCGCGCCAAGATCCAAGGCCTGTTTCTTGCCCACCTGCAAAAGTTCTTCGCCGGTCAGGGGCTTTTCTAGGCCGTAATAGTTCTGGATAGCATGGGCTTTAGAAAGCGCACCGCCATCCTTGCCCACCAACAGCACATCGAGCCCCGCACGGAGTCCGTACAGCGCCGCAGACACACCCGCAGGGCCATAGCCGAGAATCAAGATATCCGCTTCAAAATTATCCATCAGCGCCTCCTCAACGGTTAAGCCATCGTTTCCTTGATGCGGGCCCATCCGTCTTCGGGAATCTGGGCGCCCATCACCTGCACCACTTCGTTAGAAACAACGCTTCCCAGGTTGCCAGAGCGTTCCATGTCCCAGCCGTTCATGTAGCCGTACAAAAATCCCGATGCCCACAGGTCGCCTGCGCCGGTGGTGTCAATGGCCTTTGCAGAACCTGCCTGCACGCGGGTCACCACTCCATCTTTGGCAATCAAAGCGCCACGTTTTCCGATTTTCACCACGGCCACTTTCGCCTTCTTGGCAAGCACGTCCAATGCCGCCTCTTCCTTGACTCCGGCGTAGGCAAAGGCCTCGTCTTCGTTGGCGATAATGATGTCAATCATCTTTTCTTCGAAAAGTTCATCGAACAACTTGCGACAGGCATCCACCACACCGAAGCTGCTAAAGTCCAGGGCCGTTTCTACCCCTAGGCTACGGGCAAGGGTAAAGGCCTTCTTGAAACACTCCCCATTGAAGGCGCGGTAACCTTCAGCGTAAAGCAGACCCACGTCGTCATAGAGGGCGGGAACAAAGTCATCGCTCCCTAAAAAGTCAGACGCCCCAAGGTAAGTCCACATGGAACGCTGGGCATCGGGAGTCACCGCCGAAAACACGCAGCCCGTAGCCGCACCGGAAAGTCCCAGCTTGGATTCCACGCCGTTTCGTTCCAGGTGTTTCTGGAAAATTTTTCCCAAGTCGTCGTCACCGATTTTAGAAATAAAGGCGGCCCGGCCCCCCAAACGGGACAGTCCCACCATGGTATTGCAGGTTGAACCACCCGGCACGCGCACAGGGTTCTTCAGCGACAGCAAGAACTTTTCCATCTGAGGCCAGTCCACCATGTTCATGCCGCCCTTCTGCACTCCCTGGGATTCAATCCAGGAGTCATCCACATTGGCCAGAATATCTACCAGGGCTGCGCCCATTCCCAAAACTTTTTTCATCAGTAACCTCTCCTACGGCGCAGCCTCTCGCTGGCCTTCAACAAAAACTGCCGTTCAGATTCCGTCAGCGACTGGATTCCTTCTGCATTGACTTTTTTCAAGATTTCATCCATCCGCTTCTGTTCGTCCATGTAAAAGACTTCGCCTTCCAGAACTTCGGGTTCTTCGACACGAGCTTCTGTCCTTTGCCCATTGCGATTTTCGGTATCAAAGGGATTGTTCCATTTTTTATAGCGGCCGGGATGTTTGGAGAACAAGCGGAAAAATCCGGACAAGGGCGAATTGTAAAGAATACTGGAACACTTGGTAAAAATATTCTGGTACAAGGCCATATAAATAAAGCCCGCCACCACGCCACCCAAATGGGCAAAGTGGGCAATGGTATCGCCGGTATTTGCAAACATCACGTCAAAGGCGACCATCACCCACATGGCATGCTTGATTTTCATGGGAATAATGAAGAACATCAAGATGCGTCTTTCCGGGAAAAACTTGTAATAAGCAACAAACACGCCCATCAAGGCACCAGAGGCTCCGATAATGGGATTATGGGTGAGTCCCAAAATACTCATGCCAACACTGAATATGGCCGCAAATATTCCACAGAAGAAATACATGAAGGCAAAATGCTTGGTACCCATCCATTCCCCGACCTCTGCACCGAACATCCAGAGCATCAGCATATTGAAAAAGAAATGCATAAAATCCACATGAATAAACATGTAGGTCACGTAACGCCAAGCCTCGAAGGGTGCGGTCGGCAAAAAGGCTCCAAAGTAGAGGATATACTCCTGAAGCGAGCCATATCCGACACCGGGCAGATTCAAATGCAGTCCCAGCATGCCACCCACGATGGCCGCAATCGCAAACACCACAGCGTTTGAAATCAGCAGGACTCGAATAACTTTGGGTAAGAATCGAAAAGGAGTCATAGTTAACGGCTAGTTTTCAATAACAAGGGAATGACTTCAACATGGACATAGTTCGAAAGCAGTTCTCGACCATCTACCGTATCCGAAACGCCGGCCTTCAAGAGTTCGCGAACCACGGAACTGCTTAGCGACAGGTGTTCCGAGGCGCTGGAGAAAAAAACCGTTTCGCATTCGGGATAAAGAGTCCGATTGTTCCAGGCGATGGACTGTTCATATTCAACATCCATAGCACCGCGCACGCCCCGAACCAAAAACTTCGAACCGACGCTTTTCATAAAATCCACAGTCAGTCCATCATAAGATGTCACTTTCACGTTCGGGATACCCGCAATAGACTTGTTTATGAAGGTCAAGCGGTCCGACTCTGAAAACATATTCTTCTTGGAAGCATTTACGGCAAGGACTATCCACAGTTCGTCGAAAAGAGCCGCAGCCCTTTTAACAATGTCCAAATGCCCCAAGGTAAACGGATCAAAAGATCCTGCAAATACAGCAATTTTTTCCATGCTGTAAATATAGTTTTATGCCAGATTCACAAAGCTAGTTACTAGTTACTGGTTACTAGAGAAATCTTGCATAAATCAACTTGTAACTACTTTGACCTACAAATCACTAACGAGGATTCCCCATAGCGGCGGACCTGAACCAGTCCAGCGTCGGAGGCCTCTTTGACCCATGCAGGCAGATTTCGACTGGGCGCCTCGAACACGGCCACACCACCAGGATTCAGCCACTGCCAGAAAGAGCGCAAGTCCGGATAATCCATATCCTTGAAGGGCGGATCTGCATATATCAAATCAAACCCTCCCTCGGCACACAGTTCCTCTTTTTCCAGGGCCAAGGCATTCTTTTCGTACAAAGTAAGTTTCTTTTCCAAGGACAATGTCTTGTACCCCTGCAGCAAAAGATGCGCTTGGGAATGAACCATTTCCACAGCCACCACATGGGCCGCTCCACGGCTCAAGGCCTCAATTCCCATAATGCCCGAACCGGCAAACAGGTCCAGTATGCGGAATCCATCAACGCTTTGCAAAATGTTAAAAAGAGCCTCACGGGTCCTCGAACCCGTTGGCCTAGTTTTCATACTGGGAGGAGAAGGGACCATCCGTCCACGAAGGTCCCCGCCCGTAATGCGAATTGGCATTTAAGGAACCACGAACATCACGAACTGCATTGAGCTCTGGATGTCACGCTTGGCAAAAATCATTTCCATCTTCGTGACGCCTACACGAACTGGAGATTCCAGCAGAGCAGAAGCAAAATTCTGCAGTTCCGGAAAATCCGAATTGGCAGACACCGTGTAAGAGTAGCGTTTGTACACGCCAAAATCCTCTACAGCAGGCTTTTCGAGCCCCTTGAAATTCAGTTTGGCATTGGTTGCAAGAACCTTCAACGCCTTGAGTTCTTCTGCAACTTCGGCCGTCTTCACAAAGTTCTTAACAGCTGTCAAGTTCGGTGAGGAAACATTAAACAAGCCAAAAGCGGTAATGTCCGTAGCTGGAGCATTTTCCGGCAGTGGAGGAGTTCTGAAATCGGAACTAACTGCCTTCACCCTTTCCAAAAAACTCCGCTGGGAAGTGGGTTTGGCGGCTACACCACGAATATAGTAGTAGTTGGGCGTTTGGAAAATGCAATCCGAAAAGCCCACATCATCGGGAGTTGCCGTTGCAAGGAAAGTAAGGAACTGAGCACTAGCCGCTTTCTGGTAAGAAATTTTTTCTAGCGGCAAGTAAGACTCATAACTCTTCCGGCTATTATTGTACAATGCTTGGGGATTGATTTCTGCAACCACCTGTTTTACAGACATTCCCTCACGCATCTTAAGCACAGCACGTTCGGCAGCAGCTTCCGCCTCCAACAGCCCGCCGGCTGTGGTGGTCTGTCCGGCACCCAAGGTCAAGGCTTGGCTCGGGTCCTCTGCCCCTATCAAGGACAGATAGGCTTCAGGCAACGCTCCTTGCAGGGGAGTTGGAACGCCAAACACACTCAAGAAACAGCTGAACACAACAAAAACAAAGGCCGCAGCCAAACCTGCAGTCAGCAACTTGGACTTAGAAGACTTTCTTGCCGCGCGGACATCGGTCACATGGACCGGGTTCACATTCTCCATCAGGGAGGAACGCTCAGCAGCCTCAATAAGGTTCAAGTGAATCATACTTCCTCCATAAGGTTCAAGGCCGCGCCGATAGCACCAGCACAGCTAAGAACCGCAGCAGAGTCTTCTTCTTCCACCGGAAGTCTTAGACTGGAGAAGGAGTCCATCAAAACAATCTGGTATTCAGGAAGAACACCCTGCAGACTCTTCATAAACAATGGATCCGTCGCCAGTTCGCCACATAGGTGTATTTGCTTGACATCAAAAGAAACGTCATCTTCTTTGGCAAAATCAATCTGTTCACGAATGCCGTTGGCCAGGAATCCGTATGCCTCTTCAGCGGACTTGTCCACAAGGGAAAGGGTTGAAACACAACGCAAATCCTGGAGTCGATCCTTGGAAATCCACATCATTGTAACGCCAGCGAAATCAGCCTTGATTACACATTCCAGTCCGTCAATATGGTCTGCGGCATCCATCAAGTTTAGTAACGAGAGTACATCCACTTCCATAGTCTCAGGCGCTAACGCCTTGTTGCGGAAGCCTTTACGAACGCCATCCACCCATTCTCGGCGAACCGCAATCAACAGAACGGTTTCGCCAACGGTAGCATCACCGCACAGGACTTGATAGTCCATGATATAGGAGCCCTTTTCGGCGTTGGTAATGAGCCCCAAATACCATTCCAGGTAATCTTCACGATTGGCGCATGCCTCAACCGGGACAAACACCTGTCTGATGATAGATCGGAAAGCCGGAATAGACAAGGACACAGCCTCCACAGATTCTTGCTGGATTGATTCCAACCAAGCCTGGAGGACCGTTTCAAAAGTGTAAACATCGTCCAGAGGACTGGTGCCAGTCTGAAGAATCGCCGTGCGCAAAACACGCTTCTCAGCGGAGTCTACCAGAGCCACTTTTAGGGATGCATCCCCAACCTCAATACCTAGATAGATCTTCGTATCACTCATATACTCAACGACTTATGAAAACGTACACCCTAAAACTAATCAAAAATCACCCCCTGTAGGAGGCCTTCCAGTTTTTTCTTGCCGATTCCGGGCACTTTTTCCAAATCCTGAGGGCCTGAAAAGGGGCCGTTTTGGACGCGAAACGCCAAAATTTTCTCGGCAAGCTTGGGTCCAACCCCCTTCAAGGCACACAATTCCTCTACCCCGGCAGAATTGACATGTATGGGCAAATTCGGCTTTTTTTGCTTGTTTTTCGCGTTTTTTCGTTTTTTTGCCTTATGTTCGGATGAATCAACTACGGCTACTTTGTTCGTAACCCCACTAAAGCCGGGTCCGGACTTTTTCGAGATATAATCCCTTTCAGCGACATATTCCAAGTTGGAGTATGTATCCACCTGCCCAATGGCGGGTACACCCCAGGGTAGATAGCGGAAAACCAGCCCAAGTACCAAAAAGACCAGGGCCATGCGGAGGATCTGTTTTTCGGGAGCGTTCATCAGGAGCACCTACGGACTACGCAGGGGCTCCTTAAATCGTCCGTCTGGCAGCCCCTGCTTTTTTCGTTCATTTAGCAAGGCTTCGACGGCATTCGCGTCAGAAGGCACATCCACAGAAATGCTCTCATAGGGACTCTGGACCATACGGATAGGGCGTATACCCATAATCCGCATCTGCTCCAGGGAGCGTTCCAGTTCAAGCTTACTCTGGGACAAAGAAGTAAATTCATCGCGGGACTTGCGGGAATAGGCGTAGATTCCCTGGTGCTGGAACCACCGGCCAGCTTCGCCTGCAGGAATTTCCCGGCGAAAGTCAACGGCAAAACCGTCCTTGACCAAGACCTTCACCACAGTCTTCAGGGGAACGTCTTCTGGCTTAAGCGGGCAGGCCACTGTCACCCAGCAGTCCGGGTTTTCAGCAAAAGTCCGGGCGACATCCCACAAGACCGAAGGCTCTACCAAGGGTTCGTCCCCCTGCAGATTCACCACCAGGTCAAGGTCCAGGGCGCGGGCGGCCTCCGCCACCCGGTCAGAACCGGTAGCCGCCTCTCCCGTCAACAAGAATTCGAAACCGGCACGGGAAACCACCTCGGCAATCTCGTCGCTGTCGGTAGCACAGACGATGCGGTCAAAGCATTCTGCAAGGGCCGCTCGCTCCAAAGTGCGGACAATCATCTCCTTACCGCACAACTTGAAAAGCGGCTTCCCGGGAAACCGGGAAGACCCCATGCGGGCAGGAACAATACAGGAGACAGGAGGCATAATCCAGGCAAAGGAGGCTTCTAGCCGCCAATGACCTTGGGAATGGCGAAGTGGTCGTTTTCCACCGCCGGCGCATTTGCAAAAGCCTGCTCCAGGGTGAATCCCTGTACAGGTACGTCTTCGCGAAGAACCGTCTCGCCAGTTTCGACGGCGGTCATAGGTTCTACATTGGAAAGGTCCAGGGCCTTCAACGCTTCCAGATGATTGAGCATCTTGTCCAGGTGGCCCTTGACGGCAGGAATTTCCTCTTCGGAAATGCTCAGGCGGGACAATTTGGCCAATTTCAGGACTTCATCATTTTCAAGCATAGAACTCTCCAATCTTTACGAGGGGTAATATAGAAAATTTTGGAATGAAAGGCAAATGAGTTGCGAGTTGTGAGTTGTGAGTTATGGGTTGCGAGTTGTGAGGTGTGAAATTAGTCCATTTTCGTCATGTTCGCGAAAGCGAACATCTGCTTGCATCCCTCAAGCGGATCCTCGCCTTGATTCGACTTCGCTCACCACAGGTCGCGAGGATGACAACTCTTGAGACCGGCTATCCTAACCACTAATCACTAAACCCTAGCCCCTATCCCCTACCCCACCACCTGCAGGGCGGCATATTTCAAGATAATGGTACGCAGGTTTCCATCGCCAAAACGAACATCTACGCGGGCGTTGTCCCCTTCGCCGTAACAGCGGATAACAGTCCCGACTCCGTACTTGATGTGCCGCACCTTTGCTCCTGAATGGAAAGGATTCTCGCTGTACTCGTCATAGACAATTCGCGGGCCCGACGTATCCACAGACTGAGTGGTCGGCGCCACCTTTATGGGATTGCGATAGACGATACGCCGGTCGTTCTTGCGGACCGAATCCGGAACGGAACTCCTGGAGCTGCCGAACCGAGACCCGCCCGAAAATCCCGACGAGCCCGAGCTAGATGTTCCGGAGCCAAAGCTCCGGTTGCGAACAAAAGACGGAGCACTGTTGTAACGGGGCTTTTCGGGAGCATCAGGTGCCCAGCCCGAAAAGGCGGGCCGTTCATCTATGCAGGGCGTAAATTCCACGACAGAAGGATCCAGTTCCTTCAAGAAACGGGACGGCGCAAAAGGCCGGATAGTTCCCTGGAAAAAGCGACGTTCCGCATGGTACAGGTAAAGCTTCTTTTCGGCACGGGTACAGCCTACGTAGAACAGGCGGCGTTCCTCTTCAAGCTGGTCGTTGGCCTCCTTGACGCTCAGCATGGAACTTTCCCGAATCAGCGGGAAAATGCCATCGTCACAGCCGGCAATGTGCACCGTATTGAACTCTAGGCCCTTCGCCATGTGGATGGTCATAAGAGTTACATGGCCCTTGGAATCGTCCACCTTCTTGTCGGCATCGGTCAAGAGGGAAATGTCCTGCAAGAAGGCGTCTAACGTGGCCCCCGGATGTTCCTCGTCGAATTCACGGATGGCGTTGATCATTTCATCGACGTTACCAATCCGTTCGTCTGCAGAAAGCTCGTCGTCTTTCCGCAAGAATTCCTTGTAGGCGACATCGTTTACAATCCGTTCTGCCAGGAGCGGAAGCGGAGTCTCTCCGGCGGCCACCAGTTCTTTCCAGGACTGGACCAAGTCCACAAAGCCTTTCAGCTTGGGAGCGGAACGGGACACTCCGCTAGCCTCGGCCACAAGCATCTGCCAGAAGGTCCCTTCGCCGTTTCGAACGCGGGCAAGGACATTTTCTACCGAAGTCTTGCCGATGGCACGGGGCGGCGTGTTGATGACCCGCAGGTGGGCGGCGTCATCCTTTTCATTTGAAAGAAGACGCAAATACGAAAGGATATCCCGGACTTCCTTGCGGTCCCAGAACCGCGTGCCCCCAAAAATCACTGAAGGAATGCGGTTGTCATTCAGGGCCTTTTCTATCACGCGGGACTGGGCATTGGTGCGGTAAAACACCGCCGTCTTGGAGTAATTCGCCTCGCCCGCCACGGCAATCAAATCCGCTATCTGCTGGGCTTCGCTGCGGTCGTCCATCGTGTGCCGTACCCGAATGGGGTCGCCGGCTTCTTCCTTGGAATACACTACTTTCTGCATTTCCAGGGGGCGCACGTTGTGGGCAATTACGGAGCCCGCCCCCTTCACGATATTCGACGTAGAGCGGTAGTTCCGTTCCAACTTGACGATAGTCACCGGGGCAAAATCCCTATGAAAATTGCGGATAATCTTGATATTCGCTCCGCGCCAGCCGTAAATGCTCTGGTCGTCGTCGCCCACCACCGTCACGTTCTTTTGCTCGTTAATGAGCAACTTCAAAAGCTCATACTGCACGTCATTGGTATCTTGATATTCATCTACCACCACGTACTTGTAGCGTTCCGCCAGCTGGTCTGCCAAGTGGGGTACTTTCTGGAGCATGAGCACCGTATTGAACAGCAGGTCATCAAAGTCCATGGCGTTGGATTCCTTGAGGCGCTTCTGGTATTCCACGTAAAGTCTTGCCATTCTCTCCTGGTCGGCAAATTCAGAGCGCATCATGGCGATTTCCGGCGTCTGCAAAACAGCTTCGCCGTTGGTATATAGAATGGTGTTCTTGTATCGAGAAATGGCTCCGTGAAGTTTTTTTACTTCGGACGCATCGTAATTTTCGCCCAGTTCTTCCTTGAGGATTTCTTTCAGAATCCGTTTCTGGTCATCGTCGTCATAGATGGAGAAATTGTTGTCGTACCAGGAGCCGCCCATGGCGTGAATCACAAAATCTTTGGTTAGGCAAAGCCTCAAAAGTTTCAGGCACACGGAATGGAACGTGCCCATCCAGTTGAAAGCCAGGCGGACCTGCAAAAGCTTCTGGATACGCTCTTTCATTTCGCGGGCGGCCTTGTTGGTAAACGTCACCGCCAGAATCCGGTCCGCCTCCACCTGATGGAACGACACCAGATGGGCAATCTTGTAGGTGATGGCACGCGTCTTGCCCGAACCCGCCCCGGCCAAAATCAGCATAGGGCCGTCAATCTTCTTGGCAGCCGCCGCCTGTTCCGGGTTCAGTTCCTTGTCTAAAACACTACCATCAACAATATTAGCCATCTAAAGCCCCTGATTCTACACAAATGTGCAATATAGAAATTTTTCCCATCTATCGGGGAAACAAAAAAAAGAATTAAAAATGAAACAGGTCATTTTTAATTCTTCTTTCTTAATATTTCATTTATCTGATTAATCGTCGGCAGCGGAGGCACCCACCGCCTGTTCCAGCGTGGTGTGACCGTCCAAGGCCTTCTGGATACCGTCCATACGGAGCGTAATCATGTCGCATTCCTGCATGGCGGCACGCTTGATGACGTCACCGGAGGAACGCTTGATAATCAGGTTACGCACGGTTTCGTTGGGCACCAGGAACTCGTAGATACCGCAACGGCCCTTGTAGCCCGAACCGTCGCACTTTTCACAACCCTTGCCGTGGTAGAACTGCATGTCGGGAGACAGGTGGAGTTCTTCGCGGAGGGACGGAGATATTTCTACAGGTTCTTTGCAGTACTTGCAGATGCGGCGCACCAGACGCTGGGCAAGCACGCCCTTGATAGCGGTGGACACCAAGAAGGGTTCCAGACCCATTTCCAGCAGACGGGGGAATGCACCGGCAGCATCGTTGGTATGGAGCGTACTAAAGACCAGGTGACCCGTCAGAGCAGCTTCAATAGCCATGGACGACGTCTCCTGGTCACGCATTTCACCGATCATAATCACATCCGGGTCCTGACGGAGCAGGGCGCGAATGCCCGCCGCAAAGGTAAAGCCTGCGGCGTTGTTGATTTGACCTTGGTTCACACCGTCAATATTAAGTTCCACAGGGTCTTCCATCGTAGAGATGTTGATGGTGGAATCCAGAATTTCTCGAATAGAAGCGTAAAGCGTCGTAGACTTACCGGAACCCGTAGGACCGGTCACAAGCACAATGCCGTTAGGAGCGTTAATGGCATCAATAAACTGTTTAAGAACACGGGGGTCAAAGCCCATGTCCTTCAAGGGGAACTGACCCGAGTTCGGGTCCAAGATACGCATAACGATCTTTTCACAAACACCGCGCTTACGGAGTGAAATCGGGAAAGAGCTCACACGAAGGTCCACCTCGGAGCCCTTGTAACGCACCGTGAAACGACCGTCCAAGGGTTTACGCTTTTCAGCGATGTCCATCTTGGAAAGAAGCTTGATACGGGAAAGAATCTGAGGCATCAAGCGGGCAGGAATGGGAGACATGACCTGCAGATCGCCGTCAATACGGTAGCGGAGCTTGAGGAATGTCTCCTGGGGTTCCAGGTGAATATCGGATGCGTGACGGGCAATGGCTTCGTGAATCAGCGTAGTCACGATTCGCACCACCTGGCGGCCTTCTTCGTCGGTCAGTTCCGGTTCGTCGTTACCGCCCTGACCCCGTTCCACGGTTTCCAGTTCTTCGCCGTCCTTGGTCTCGCCAATCAACTCCGCCAAGGATTCTTCGGAAGTGCTACGCCCCGCGAACACGCGGTCGATAGTCTTGACCACATCTGCGTCGGAGGCCATGACGATGTCCACTTCCATCTTTACCTTGAACTTCACGATGTTGATCACACGCATGTTGGTGGGATCAGTCATCGCGATGGTCAGGGCTTCACGCTGGACACGGCGGTCATCTTCGCCCTTGGAAACAAACAGGGGCACCACCTTGTAAGTCCTGCACAAGTCTTCGGGCAAGTAGGTGTAGGCCTCGGGGTCGATAGCAAAATTTTCAAGCCTTACATAGGGAACTTCGAACTGCTTGGAGAGAATCTCCACCAGGCGTTCTTCGGGCATGAACTTCAAGTCCACCAAAGTACGGCCAAGGCGCTTGCCGGTCTTCTTCTGCTCTTCCAGAGCCTGGTCCAGCTGGTCCTGGGTGATGTACTTCTGGGCGAGCAACATCTCGCCGATACGCATCTTGGTAGTGGACTGCATCTGCACGCCCAAGATGCTAGTAAGAGTGTCTTCGCTGACCATGCCCAGGCGAATGAGAATCTTCGCCAGAGAGATTCCGGTACGCTTGTGTTCCGAGGTGGCATGAGCCAGCTGGTCTTCGTCCAGGACACCCTGACGAATTAGCAATTGGCCCAAGTTCATTTTTGTGTTACTTATCATAAATGCGACCAAGCCTGAGCTTTAACAATCTTCTTTTTCCCCTCTTCAAGCATGTAGACGCCGGTTCCTTCTTGAACAGTGCCAATCTCGTATACCCCGTCGGGGAAACCTTTTACTGAAAATATATCATTTTTGGCAGAAACGGTAAATAAAAGCACGTATTCTTCACCGCCATCCATCACACAATCCATAGGATTTAGGCCATATCGGCTGCACATTTCCGAAACCCGAGGGTCTACAGGAATCCGATTGGCCTCCACCACCAAGGAAACTCCCGACGACAAGGACAAATGGTTCAGCTCCGAAGAAAGGCCGTCACTGATGTCCAAAGCACCGCGGCAAACGCCCGTAGAGGCAAGACGTGCGCCGAGATCTTCTCGGATAGAGGGGCTCAAGTGGTACTGAATCAGGTCCTGAAATTCCTCGAAACCGGCGGGGCGGTTCTGCAACAGCCAGAGCCCTGCGGCCGAGCGGCCGAGAGTTTCCGAGACGAACAGCCTGTCGCCCGCCGTAGCGCCACTCCGGAGCAGGCGGGTAGGCGACACCTGTTCGCCTATGAGAGTCGTAGAGAACATCCCCACTTCGCCGGAAACGGTATCGCCCCCGATAAGGGCGATGTTCCTTTTGGCAAATCCTTCAGCCACCGCAGCGGACACCCGACGCACCGTGTCTTCGCTCCAACTTTTACCGACGCACAGGCCGAACAGGGCCAGCCGTGGCCTGCCTCCCATGGCCGAAATGTCCGAGACGTTGGAAACGATGTGCTTTTCCACGGCCTGTTCCGGCGTGGACCAGTCCAGGCGGAAGTGTGTCCCTTCTACGGACAGATCCTTGGTGGCAAGCCAACCGTCAAACTCGGCGGAATCGTCGCCTACGGGGAGCCAGTCCCGAAACTCGGGGGCACCTTTTTTTAAGGGCAACGACTTCTCCAGGATGCCGTTTATCAGTTTGAATTCGCCTAGGTCGGGAAACATGTGCGTTAATTGTTGATTAGTGTTTGATATGTTTTTCCTATCTCAAAAATAATAGATTTCTCTCCAAAATTGCCTTTTTTACACCTAAAAAAGGGCTTTCAATCTTTCTATACTTTAACCCGTGGGACACATATTCTTCATAGCCCCTTCTTCACCGGGCAGCTTGGACCGCCTGAGCCAGTGGACTCTCCGCTGGCTTCTGGAAAATGACGTAGCCGAAGATTCCACCATGTACACCTGCAACACCATCGAAGAAGCGGCAAACATCCTGGAGACGGCGCTCATTACGGGAGATTCCCCGGCGCTTATCATCTTCGACCACGCCGACAGGCCCACCGACATGAACATCGCCTTCAGCAAGAGGCTCCGCAACAGCATTCCCGAATCCTGGATTGTGGAAATTGTCCCGGATACCATGCCCATCGAAAAAGAAGATGAGGGGTTGTACTGGATACGCAGGCCACTTACCGAAGACGAGTGGCGGGAGACCCTGGACCAGGTGCTGCGGAAGACCCCCACACCGCAGTGGGCAAATAGTTAATTCGCCCTACGAGCGAATTAATAGTTCTGAGTTAAAAGTTACTAGTTACTAGAGACATTTGCCAAGAAGACTGGTAACTACTAACTAGTAACTAGTAACTATTTTTCCGATATGAGTTTGAAATTTAAGGGCGTCAGTTATTTCGGCGTGCGCACGCCAAGGCATACTCTTTCCGACATGCAAGACATCAAGGCGGCAGGTTTCAACGCCGTGCTCCACACCTGGAGCGAAGAAGACCAGCAATATTACTACGACACCATGGCTGAAATTGTGGACCGGACCGCCGAGCTAGGTCTAACGGTCTATGTGAACCCCTGGGGAGTGGGCCGCGTATTCGGCGGAGAAGCCTATTCCGAACTGACCGCCCGCAATCACGACCTGTGCCAGGAGGCTCTGGACGGCAAGCCCAAGGTGGCCGCATGCCCCAACCATCCGGAATTTCGGGCCTACATGCATCGATGGATTGAATCCGTCTGTGCGACCAAAGTAAGCACCATCTTCTGGGATGAACCTCATTTTTACTTTGAGAAGGGCGGACTTAGCAACTGGAGTTGCAGGTGCGAAAAGTGCCGCAGGCTTTTCCGTACACGCTTCGGGTACGAGATGCCCACAGAACTCACCGAAGACGTGTTGAAGTTCCGCGAAGACAGCCTTATCGACTTCTTGAAAGAAATGACGGAAGATGTTCACGCTCGCGGTAAACGAAATTGCGTGTGCATGTTGCCACCCTGGTTCCCAGCAGGCCTCGACGACTGGGGCCGCGTGGCATCCATGGGCAGCGTAGATGAAATCGCCAGCGATCCTTACTGGGAACGGGGCGCCACCGAAGAATGGGTCCGGGAAAAGTACGCCGAGACCGCCCACAAACTCGTGACTGTCGCCGCCAAATACGGCAAGGCCGTGCAGATGTGGATTAAGGCCTACCAGATCGAAGCAGGGCGCGAAAACGACCTGGCCACCGCCGTAGCCGAAAGCCGCAAGGCTGGCATCGACAACATCTTCGCCTGGAGCTACCGCGGTACCGAGACCCTCAGCTGGCTAAAAAGCGAAGACCCGGACGAAGTCGCCCGGGTGTTTAGGAAATCTATAAGCGACTAGGGAGGGCACTGCCCTCCCTAAAACCCTCCCTACACGAAAGAATCCGCCCCAGAGTTTACGAATATCTCCGGTTGGCGGGTTCTGTCGTGGGCGCACCAAAGGTGCGCTTTGTTTTTTAGAACTACTTTGCGCGTTCCAGGTAAGAACCGTCGCGAGTGTCCACGCGGATCTTGGTGTTGTTCTCGATGAACAGCGGGATCATCACCTTGGCGCCGGTTTCGAGAATGGCTTCACGCATCACGTTGCCGCTGGTGTTGCCCTGCACTGCCGGAGGAGCTTCCACTATCATCAGGTCAACGAAGGTAGGCGGAATCACTTCGATAGGAAGCGTTGCGCCAGACTTCGGGTCCTTCCACCAGGTCACTTCTACGGTAGCACCGTCCAGGAGCCAGACTTCGCAGCCGTTCAGAGCTTCCTTGGAAATTTCTTCGGTTTCCTGGGATTCGTTGTTCAAGAAATACCAAGTAGAACCGTCATTGTAGAGGTAGGTCATTTCGGTGAAGGTCACATCGGCTTCTTCCACCGTGTCACCGCTCTTCCAGGTGCGTTCCAGAGTGCGGCCAGTCACCAGGTTCTTGATACGAACACGGTTGAAGGCCTGGCCCTTACCCGGCTTCACGAACTGATTTTCGATGATTTCGTACGGCTGATCATCAACCATGATTTTAAGTTTCTTGCGGAATTCGTTGGTGCTTACAGTACCCATATTATCCTCTTGTTGATTTTGAAGCTAAATTTAGTATATAATGGAAAACCCAGGGACTGTTTTTACACAAATTTCAGACTTTTTAGACTATTTGGGAAGTGATTTTTCAAGTGTCATCTCAAAGTTAAGCAAAGACGGACTCGACCTTTCGCCCAAATTTCCATTCCTTTGTTCAAGGCATTTCGCAGACCAGATAAAAAATTCCAGCAACCCCGAAGCACTCCTTCGCGAGGTTCTGCCCCTTACCGTAGAACAGGAAAAGGTTCCCGGATTCGTTGACGACCCGGTAGGAGACCTGCCTGCAGGCAAGTCCGACTGCGTTATCCAGAAATACGACCGGCGAGCCCTGATTGTCTCGACCGCCACCTGCGGTGTCCGTTGCCGCTTCTGCTTCCGCAAGAACTATCCCTTCCAGAATGGACCCGACGTGGCCCGCGAAGTCAGCAACTGGCTCGATACCCACAGCGACGTATGGGAAGTAATCCTTTCTGGAGGCGACCCCCTCACGCTTTCGCCCGGAGCCTTCCACGACCTGGTTGAATCCATCGCAGCCCACCCCTCGGTTACAACGCTTCGCATCCACACAAGACTCCCCGTAATGCGTCCGGACCTTGTAATGCTGCACTTTGAACTGTTGCGCGAACTGCCCACCCGATTCCACTGCGTTCTTGTGTCACACGTGAACCATGCCGACGAACTGGACGATGAATCGGCCACCCTGTTTGCCCACCTCAAAATTTGCGGCTGGACTCTACTCAACCAGAGCGTTCTTTTGAAAGGTATAAACGATAGTCCCGACAAATTAACAGCTCTCTGTCGCAAGCTTTTTGAACAGGGTGTTCTCCCCTACTATCTGCACCAGCTGGATCACGCCAACGGGGTCGCCCACTTTGAAGTTCCCGACGAGCGGGCGCGTGAATTGATTGCAGAAATCCGCACCAAATTGCCAGGCTACTTAGTACCGAAACTCGTCCGGGAAATCGCTGGCGAAAAAAGCAAGACTCCGATTTGATTCGCCAAGCGCTTACAAAAACATTCCTTTTTCCTTATTTCGGCTTTTTGATAAATTTTGTCAAATCGTTTTCCACAAAATGCGGTGTGAAATCCGCATAAAATAAGCTATCTTTGGGCGCAAAAAAGGGGATTCCATGAGCAAGAGAAGAATCGTCATTACCGGCATCGGTGCCGTAACTCCCGTCGGAAAGAATGTAGCCGACATGTGGCAATCCATCAAGCAAGGAAAGAGCGGCATCGCCCCCATTACCCTTTTTGACGCCTCCAATTGCTCCGTAAAAATCGCCGCCGAAATCAAGGATTTCAAGCCCGAAGAACACGGAATCGACCCCAAAGAAGCCCGCCGTATGGCCCGCTTCACCCAGTTCTTGGTAGGAGCCGCCAACGAGGCGGTCAAGGACGCTGGACTCACCAAGGAACAGCTGGCCGAAGACACCACGGGAATCGTGGCCGGAAATGGCCTTTCGGGAATGGACGTGCTTGACGAGACCTACAACAAGTACATCGAAGGCGGCAAGCGGAGGGTTTCGCCTCTCGCCATGCCGGAACTGATTCCCAACGAGGCCTGCGCCAACGTTTCCATCGCTCTGGGTATCACGGGCCTTGCCCATACGGTGTGCACCGCCTGTGCCTCCGGCACCGACGCCATCGGGGTCGCCCTGGATTCCATCCGGTCCGGCCGTCTGGACGTGTGCCTGGCGGGAGGCTCCGAAAGCAGCATTACGGAATATTCCATCAAGAGCTTTGCGGGCATGCACGCCCTCACCGACAAGTTCAACGACGAACCCGAGAAGGCGTCCCGCCCATTCGACAAAGACCGCAGCGGCTTTGTCATGGGCGAAGGCGGTGCCGTGATGGTCCTGGAAGAACTGGAACACGCCAATGCCCGCGGAGCCAAGATTTATGCGGAACTAGCCGGCTACGGCGCCTCTGCCGACGCCTACCACATTACCAGCCCCCGCCCGGGTGGAGAGACCTGCGCCAAGGCCACGAGCCGCGCCCTGAAAGATGCGGGCATCGCCCCCACTGACGTGGACTACTACAACGCCCACGGCACATCCACCCACTTAAACGACATTACCGAAACCGAGATGCTGAAAATCGTGCTGGGCGAACACGCCTACAAGATCAAGGTTTCCAGCACCAAGAGCATGACCGGCCACTGTGTCGGCGCCGCAGGCGTCATCGAGGCCATCATCTCCACCCTCGCCATCCGCGACTCCTTCTACCCCGCCACCCTGAACCTAGACAACCCCGACGAGGGCTGCGACCTGGATTACGTGCCGAAGGTAGGCGTCGAAGGAAACATCGACGTGGCCGTTTCCGCATCTCTCGGTTTTGGCGGTCACAACGGCGTGGTCGTCATCAAGAAATTTAATGGCTAACAAGCCAAATCAAAAAAAAGGAATATAATGATCATCCAACCCATGATTCGTAGCAACATGTGCATCAACGCCCACCCCAAGGGCTGCGCTGCCGACGTCGTTCGTCAAATCAAGTATGTGCAAAAGAAAAAGGCCGAAAGGGGCCCGCTCAAGGGTGAACCCAAGACCGTGCTGGTAGTGGGCTGCTCCACCGGTTACGGGCTTGCCAGCCGCATTTCTGCCGCTTTTGAATATGGTGCCGACACCATCGGCATTTCCTTCGAAAAAGAAGGCTCCGAACAAAAGTCCGGCACGCCGGGCTGGTACAACAACATGGCCTTCGACCGCGAAGCCAAGGCCGCAGGCCTCCAGTCCGTCACTTTCAACGGCGACGCCTTCTCCCACGACATGCGTAAGAAGGTCATCGAAACCGTGAAGCAGATGGGCAAGAAGATCGACCTAATTATCTACAGCGTGGCCTCTGCCGTCAGAGTGGACCCGGACACGGGCGTCATGTACCGCAGCGTGCTGAAGCCCATCGGAGAAACCTTCTCTGGCGAGACTATCGATTGCATGACCGGCAAGATCAGCACCATCAGTGCCGAACCCGCCACCGCCGAAGAAGCGGAAAACTCCGTGAAGGTCATGGGCGGTGAAGACTGGGCGCTCTGGATTCGCCAGTTGGCCGCCGCAGGCGTTCTTGCCGAAGGCGTAAAGACGGTAGCCTACTCCTACATCGGACCGAGCCTTTCCCACCCCATCTACCGCGACGGCACCATCGGAGGTGCCAAGAAGCACCTGGAAAAGACCGCCAAGGAACTCCACGCCGAACTCCAGGCAACCTTCAAGGGCGAAGCCTACGTGTCCGTGAACAAGGGCCTGGTGACACGCTCCAGCGCCGTCATCCCCATTATCCCGCTGTACCTGTCCGTGCTGTTCAAGGTCATGAAGGAGCAGGGCACCCACGAAGGCTGCATCGAGCAGATGGAACGCCTGTTTGCCGAACGCCTTTATACCGGGTCTGCCGTGCCTACCGACGAGAACCACCTCATCCGTATCGACGACCTCGAAATGGATCCCAAGGTCCAGGAAGAAGTCAAAAAGCGCATGACCACCATCACCCAGGAGAACTTCGCCCAGGTAGGCGACCTGGAAGGCTACCGCCACGACTTTTTGGCCACCAACGGTTTCGACGTGGAAGGGGTTGATTACAGCGCCGACGTAGCCACCATGGCGACGATCTAGGCTAGGGCCTAGGAACTAGGGTCTAGGATCTAGTGTAATGCTAAGGCCCTATCTCGGTCGGGCATTTTCATTTTACCGCTTTTTGTATCTTTAGAGGGGACAAAGTAGCACAGGAGCATAGTATGTCCAATTGGCTGTTCAAATCATGGATCAAGGTTTCCGTCGTGACGGTCATCCTTTTCTTTTTCTACCACCTTTTCATCTCCCTGAAACTGGAACAGGAAGATTGCAAGAACAATTCCAACGACCAGGAGTAGGTTTTTCTAATGGAACAGAACAAGGACATTGCCGACATCCAGGCCGCTGAAGCGGTATTCCACAAGAAGAAAAAGTTCATTTTGTGCTATCACAGCTTTAGCGTCATGAATTTCAAGAAGGCCCGTGTGCAAATCCGCAAGATTGCAGAAGCCGCAGGCTCCCCCATCAGCATCGCCGTGGTGCCCGCCTTTGGCGCCGCTCCGGAATCAGAAGCTGAAGAATTCCGCGAAGAACTGGAAAAGTTCGTGCAGGAAGGCTACGAAATCATGCTCCACGGTGCACGCCACCGGGCAGACCTTTCCCTGAAGCGCAGCCTCCAGGGCAAGCTCGCCCTGCTGATTTCCAACAACGAGGCCGAATTTGCCGGTCTGAACGAGCGTCTCACCCAGGCGCTCCTCAAGCGTAGCCTCGCCCTGTGGAAGGCCCACGGCACAGGCAAACCCTCCGGATTCATTCCGCCCATCTGGTTCGGGAACAAGTTCCTCAAGCAGCAAGCCCTGGAAATCTTCGACTACTACGAAGATTACCACGGCATCTACAAGAAGATCGGTGACAAGATCAAGAAAACCTATTCCAAGACCCTCAGCTTTTCCATTATTCCAAACGCGCTCCTGGGTCTTGCTCAGACCTACGCCTGCCTCCGGATGCTCCTGCCGGGCGGCACCCACCGTCTGGTGTTCCACGAAAAGGATTTCAGGACCATCGGCGAGAAACGCATCTTGAATATGGTGCGCTACACCTCCACCATGCGCGAAAAAATCATGTACAAGGATCTGTAAGGTCAGAATCTCGGGAATCAAGATATGATGCTCAACAAGTTTCTCCCCCGGACGGAATACAGTTCTTACGACGACCTTTACAAGAACTTCAAGATTTCCATTCCGGAAAATTTCAATTTTGCCTACGATGTGGTAGATGA
>JAEDLI010000042.1 GCA_016295375.1 Fibrobacter sp.
TTACGGAACTACTACTTTGCTTATTGCTTGATGACGAGTTCACCGACGAACTGGATACATCCTTCTTGCTGCTAGAAGAATCTCCCGATTTTACAGAACTGGAACTCTTGGAATCAGAAGAAACTTTTGTTTCTTTTGTGGAACTACTCGACTTAGTGTCACTACTAGATGACTTGTCTTTGGTTTCGTTACCCGAAGACTTCTTGTCAATCGAAGATGACGACTCTTCGGTGGAATCAGAGTCCTTTACGCTTGAAGACGATTCAACAGCGGATGTTTCGTTGTTGTCTTCACTTGCCGACGATGAATCGTCGCAGGCGGAAAGGGCGAAAAATGCCGCGAGCACCGCCACCCACAAGAAACCAAGACCCTTGACACACTTCATACCATTATCTCCTGTAACAATTTTCACCACCCACAAACCAAGCAATGTGAAATATGGAATGTGGAACTTATACCGCAAAATCCATCATTAGGCGTGGCTCAAGCTGCTCAATTCGGTAAAGATTAACATCCTTTTTAACTTTATTTTTCATACAAACCCTTTTTGCAGTCTTTTTATTTTCATTGAACATATTGAACCCCTTTTTTTATTCCTTATCCATTACACAGCGGATAGGAAAGGCCGTTTTTTTGGGATAGTAAGCAACTTTAGTCAAAGTAGCCGTTTTTATGTATTTTTCATCAGTATAAATACGAAATCCTTTAGCCTTATCCGTTCCTAACATATCAACACCATAACCTGCATGAACACTATACCAGAACTCAGTTTGTTCACCTCTATATTTGAATGTTTTTTCGTCAATATACCCAGTTGCTAAAAGAGAAATTCCGGCCTGATTGGTTGCACCATTTTCATACCACCAAGAAGCTTTAGATAATGCTCGCCACAACACAGTTTGTCCAATGGCAGCATTCCATTCATCATAAGTTAGAATATGCCACCCATCAGGACAAATTCCCTGTTTGTGTATGATGCTTTTCCATCCATCGTTATTAACATCCGGATCCGGATCGTACCAAACTGTATCAGGACACGCAGGACTCGTCCCTACGGGTATGGTATCGCAGGCTCTCGGGAAACCAAAGGTTTCGCTCCACGTGTAGAGTCCACCAAAATAATGGTCGCAATACCATTCGTCATCATCGTAACAGTGCTTCTGCACCTCTGCATCGGAATTCTCACCCAATTTCACAAATGTGCCATAGTTCAGGTTCTGGGCGAACATCGTCCGAGTATCGCCATACCCGTCAACAAAAGTTATCGTCTTATACACATTCCCGTCGCGTTTATCCTTAAATTCGCCGTATTCCACATCGGGGTTGAACACACTGTCGAGATTTGGCCTGGGAATCCACGTTTCAGAAGTGTCTACAACCACTACAAGGGAGTCCCTTACCCACATACCATTTTCGCAATGGTAATATGCCATGGCAACATCAGCAATAAGATTTGATTTTGTGTCACCATCTTGGCAATTACCGTTTAATACATCTGCGGATGAGTTCGATGTATTTTTTTCAGACGACGAACTATTTGTAGCATTTCCTTTTTTGGAAGATGAACTATTCGATTTTTCATCACTTGAAGAATCTCTACTCTGACTGTCAGAAGATTCAACTTTTTTAGAACTACTCGATCCATCCCCATCTTCGCAATCCTTACAGACCGAAGATGAAGAATCGACCGCGGCATTTTCATCAGGTTCGTTGCTAGAGGCCGACGAAGAGTCATCGCAAGCCGAAAGCGCAAATATTGCCGCCAACAAGAAGATGGTTAGAGATTGCTTCCCCTGAAACAAGTTCAGGGTCGCAATGACACGCTGGAAAGACTTCTTCATAAAGGCATCCCCGTCTATAGTTTATCTTGTTAAATATAGGTAATGCCCCTGCCAAAGTCCATACCCCCCCCATTGTAAAATTTAGGAAACAAGATGCCCGACAAGAGGATAGGGGATCCTCGCCTTCGCGAGGATGACGAGAAGGGTTGCGGGGTCTTAGGGGCAGAGCCCCACCTTGGTGGCCATGCGCACTAAGCACTAAAGTGCTAAGTGCTGTCCGCCCTAGGAGAGGGGGTGATGGAAGACTTGGCGAGATCGTCGGATTGTGATTGCTTCACCCCTATTCGGGGTTCGCAATGACACTGCCGGCTTCTGCCTAATCGCCAAGGCTGCAATCAGGGGGAGGCTTCCCCCGCCAAGGTAAAGAGAGAAGCCTTTACAGAAGCGTGTCCAGTTCTTCGGAGCTGGTGGCTACCTGCTGCTTGTTGTTCCAGATGCGCATGAAGGTCTTGCCGTAGGCCTCGTTCACCACGCGGTTGTCGAGAATCAGGATTTTTCCGGAGTCCGATTCCGTGCGGATGAGGCGGCCAAGGCCCTGGCGCAGTTCCATGTAGGCCTCGGGCACAAAGTAGCTCTTGAAGGTGTTCTCGCCCCGGGATTTCATGTCGGCGGAAATGCCCGCCACCAGCGGGTCCGAGGGGTTGGGGAACGGAAGCTTGGTGATGACCAAAAGTTTCAGCGCGTCGCCGGGAAAATCTACGCCTTCCCACAGGGTCTGGCAGCCCAGCAGGCAGGCGCCGCGGGACTTGCGGAACATGGACACGAGACCGTCCAGGGAACCATCTACGTGCTGGCACAGCAAAAGCTTGTTCTTGGCGGCAAAGGCAGGAGCCAGCGCCGCCTGGGCCTTCAGCATGGTGGAGACGCTGGTGAACAGCACCAGGGCGTTTTCGTCGGTCTTGGGCAAGACATGCAAAAGGGTTTCGTTCAGGGCTTCGCCGAATTCCGCCGTAGAGGGCTTGGGCAGGTATTTCGTCACGATGACGGAGGTGCGGGAGTTGCGGGCCTGTTCGTCGGGGAACACCTTGAGGAAGGGCCGCTTGCCCGGGCCGTCGCTGGACATGCCCATTTTTTGGACAAAGTAAGAAAGGTCGCCCTGCACCGCCAAGGTGGCGGAGGTGAACAGCGCCGACTTTATCCAGGGGTAGAATTTTTCCTTCCAGGTGTCGCCGGAATGGAGCGGATAGGCGTGCATCTTGAGGGTGTGAGGATTGAAGGGTTCTTCCAGGTAGAACACCCAATCATTTCGGCCCGCCTTGGTCAAGAATTCGAAATCCGTCATGAAACGGGACAGTTCTTCCATGGCGCCGCGGGCGTCCTTCACCAAGCCCTTGGTCGCAGGCACTGCCGCAAGGGCGTCGAACAGCTTGTCGGCTTGGGATGCAGCCACCAGGAACTGGTCCACAAAAGGTTTCGGGTCTGCGTCGTATTCGGCGAGAATCCCGTTTCGGTAGATGAGTCCGGTCTTGTCCGTTTTCAGCTTGCCGATGCGCTTGCCGATTTTCATGAAGAAACGGTGCAAGCATTTTTCCGTCTCGTTCAGGGCGCCAATCAGTTCTTCGCAGGCGGCAAGGAGAGTCGTCTCCTCGGCAGGAATGCGGTTCTCGATTTCGGCCACGAGTCCGTCTTTGTTGAGCCTAGAAGGCACCAGAGTCTTGACGGTGTTCCTGAAACCGAAGAAGGAGACCAGCCTGCCTTGCGACTGGTTGCTCACTTCGGGGAGGCGGTGGGCTTCGTCAAAGACGATGTGCTCGTAGGCGGGGAGCAGGGCAAAATCCAGTTTCAGGTCCGCCATGAACAGGGCGTGGTTCACCAACAGCATGTTAGATGCGGCCGCGCGGCGTTTGGCCACCATGGCAGGGCAACGGGAATAATGGGGGCACTTTTCGCCTTCGCAGGTAGCGGCACTGCTTGAAAGCTTGGACCAGAGCACACGATTGCGATTGTGGTTGAAAGAGGTGCATTCGTTGATGTCGCCTGTCAGGGTCGTCTCTACCCAGGGGAGCAGCGCCATAAAAGAATCCCGCTCGTCACTCTGCAAAAGGCCGGCGGAACATTCCAGCATCTGCTCGAACTTGCGCAGGCAAAGGTAGTTGTCCCGGCCTTTCAGCATGGAGACCTTCAGACGGCCATCGAACAGCGGCTCGATCTGCGGGATGTCGTGATTCCAGAGCTGCTCCTGCAGGGCACGGGTAGCTGTGCTGATGACCACCCGTTCGCCCGCCACCGCCTTGTTGGCG
The DNA here is from genome assembly GCA_016295375.1 of Fibrobacter sp. Taxonomy (GTDB): domain Bacteria; phylum Fibrobacterota; class Fibrobacteria; order Fibrobacterales; family Fibrobacteraceae; genus Fibrobacter. The sequence goes on from JAEDLI010000042.1 coordinate 4,082, forward strand.
GCGGCCACCAGGTAGGCCATGGACTTTCCGGAGCCCGTAGGAGCTTCTATGACGCAGAGGCCGCCCCTGTACATGTTGCGTTCTGCGATGGCGGCGTATTCCGCCTGGTTCTTGCGGTAGGTAAATTCCGGAATCTGCTTGGAAAGAAGCCCGCCCTCGTCAAAAAATTCGGAGACCCGACGGCCCTTTGCAGGAACTGCGGCGCCCGACTCGGCAACCACTTCGGGAATCTTGTAGCCCGGCTTGGGGGATTCTGCGGAGGCGTTTTCGGCAGTGGAATTGTCGGTCTTGGCGGCGCTTCCGAAAAGAGCCTCCCAATGGCTGCCTGCACCTACACGCACAAGAGCGTCCATGAGCCAACTGTCCATAGACGAAATTTTCTCAAAGGATTTTACGAACAGGTTTCCGCAGGCCTCTGCATCGGGGAGCGCCCTGTGGGCGCGGCTCTGCTCAATCCCGAGGGCCTGCACCAGCGTATCCAGGCGATGGTTGGGAACATCCTGGAAGGCGATTCTCGAAAGGGTCAGGGAATCCCAAACGGGGTGATTCTCAAAATCGATTCCGACCTTTGCAAAGGCGCTCTTGAGAAACCGCGCATCGAAACTCGCGTTGTGAGCCACGATGGGGCTGTCGCCGATAAAACTCCGGATTTTTCCGGCCAGGGACGCAAAGTCCTCGGATTCGTCCAACTCCTTCTGGGTGATTCCCGTAAGGCTCTCGATAAAAGGCCGAAGCTTTACAGTTGCCGGGCGGACCAGGTAATCTACGGATTCTGTCGCCTTGCCGTTTTCAAATCGCACCAGGGCGACTTCGATGATTTCGTCCTTGTCAAATTCAAGGCCCGTAGTTTCCAAATCGATGGCAATAAAAGTAGGAATGTTCATGAAAATCTCACTTTTTCGACAATGTCGGCAAATTGGGAATCAGCTTGTTCAAGTCGTTTTCGCCCTTGGATATCTTGAGCGTGTCGTTTGGCGCGCGCCAGGGCTTGCCGAAAGAGAAGGGCGAGAGCGTGCCCGCATCGGGCGTGTCGCGGCCTTCCTTGGGGTAGTAATATTCGATAAAGAAAGCGCCTTCTTCCAAATCCGGGAAGGTAAAGTTACCCGCGGCGTCGCACTTGGCGATTTGCGCCGCCTTGGTTTCTATAGAGGTGAGCCGCACCGCCACCTGGTCGTTTCCGCCAGGGACCGCACCCTTGAGAGACGCGAGCTTCAGCTTGGACACCGCCTCTACGCGGGCAAGGCGCTTGTACTTGTGGGTAACCACCGTATCGCGAACGCCGTTGCTGTCGGCTGCCGCAAGGGTGGTGTCGTTATAGCCCTGCAAAACTTCGATAGCCACGTCGGTAGGCCATTCCTCGTCGCGCTTTACAAGCAGGCGAACAGGGTCCAGGGCCACCACGTTCAACTGCACCGTGTCCTTGTTGATGGCGGTGTAGAATGTCTGGGCCAGGGAATCTCCAAAGGGCTTGTCGTAAGAAATAATCAGCGAATCGTGAGGGAACACCGCCTTGGTCCTAGAGGTAAACTTTGCCGACACGATGCTTGGAGCGAGAGTGTCCTTCGCCATCTCCTGCCATTCCCATTCCACATAGTTGCGGAGCGTGTCCAGCGGGCGGAACAGGGAATCCTTCGCGCTGTTGCAGGCAAACTTGTAAACCGTTTCTTTCTTGGGCTTTTCGTTAAAGTAGAACTGCGGCTTTTTGGAAGAAGCCCCCAGGTAAACCTTGGAGGGGTACAGCCTTTTGCCGTCGGTGTTGGAGGTAATGGAACAGTTGGCGGTATCCGTAAAGGCAGAATCGAAATAGACGGGCCGTGTAAAAGTGGCCTCCAGCACGTTTGCAAAAGGCTGGGTCACCGACTCCAGCTCCAGGCGGCTCGTGTCCTGGTCGCCCAGGGGAATCCAGAGGGTGTCCGCCGAAGTTTCCGTCAAAACCAGGTCCTGAATCCAGAAGCCCACCAGTTCCGCCGACGGTTCGATTTTCTGGTTCCCGTTGGCGTCCAAGAATGCCGCTACGCGGTAACGGCCGGGCTTGAGGCCCGTCAGCTCAAAGTTTCCGGCGCTGTCGGCCAGGGTGGCAAAGAGGGGCGGCTCCTTCGCAAGCATGGGGAGCGAATCCAGCTGTTTCGTGGTGGAGTCCCTGAACTTCTGCAGGTAGCGGATTCCTTCGCGTTCCGTGCCCATCAAGAAAAGCCCGATACTCGGGTAGAGCTTCTTTTTCATCATGGAATCGTTCACCATGATACGGCCGGAGAGTTTCAGCGAATCGATGTGGGCGCCTGTGGAGAAAACCACCTGGAAAGGCTTCGCCAAAGAATTCCCTCGCAAATCCTTGATGCCCCCTGCAAAGGTCACCGTATAGGTAGTGCCCGTATCCAAAAGCCCGCGGGACGTGAGTTCCAAAGTCTTGCCGCTGACTTCGAAACGCATCTTCTTTTCGATAGGCGGCGAGATGGACACGGCGTTTCTTGGAATACTCGGGTTAATCCATTCGTCGAATTCCAGCTTGATGTAAAGTTCGTTGGGGTGGTTCGTGGTTCCAGGAGCCGGGTAAACCGCTGCAATTCTCGGTGGGAGCTTGTCTTCGGGTCCGCCGCCGGGCGCCACCTGGGTAGCACAGGACACAAGCCACAGTCCAAGGGCCGTGCAGGTGATGGCCAGCGCAAGCATCCAAGAATATGTCCCGGCAAACTTTTTCATCTCAAAATCAAATCAGGGGAATCACCTTGCCGATACGGCTCCAGCGGATGCTGAAAGGAATGCGCCACCAGGTAAAGGGATTGCCTAGGGCGAATTTCTGGTCTTCGTTCTCGAAGGAGAAATAAATCACGAAAGCCTTGGCCCGAACATTCCGGAGGGACACAAAACCCCAGTAGCGGCTGTCGGCGGAATTGTCCCGGTTGTCACCCATCATAAAGAACTGGGGCGTCTTGACGGTATAGCTTTCGATGGGATTACCATCTACCAACAGGCGACGGTGAATCGAAAGCTGCGGAGCTGGGGCAGACAGGGTGTCTCCGGCGATTCCTTCTACCGTAGAAGCTCCGTCCTGGGGAGCGTCCACTTCCAGGGTTTCTACCACGCCGGCGGTATCTTCGGCGGTACGATTCTCAAGGGCCACGTTTCCTTCCAAGTCGCGAAGCACCGACGCGTCAAACCCGATGTAGCTTACCTGGCGGGTCATGCCGCCCTTGGCGTGGGGGTCCAGCATGGGCAAGAACCCGATTCTCGAAAGTTCCTTGAAATAGGCAAAACTCATGGCTCCGTAAATCGTGTCGCCCTGTACCAGATGCTGCTGCAGCACGGTGCGGTTGTAACGCAACATGTCGTTTATCAAGAGGCTGCGGTCGTTTTCTACCGGAATAAAGAAATTCTTGAATTCGTAGTTGTTGTTTTCGATGCTGTCCTGCCAGAGGGAAATGTCCAGCTCCACGCGGCTGTCGGGATTTTCTTGCAGAATCAGGGAACGGAGCCACCAGAGTTTTTCCAGCGGCAGGGAATCCACATAGAACACGTCGCCTACCGAGGGCACCACGAAGGTTTCCCGCTCGTCCTTGGGGGACTTGGTCCGGAAGGTAGAAGTGTACTTGCCGTGACCCGGGAGCGTGTCTTGCCGGACGCCGTTCAGGTAAAGTACACCTTCGTGCACCGCCAGGGTGTCTCCGCTCACGCCCACGCAGCGCTTGATGTAATCCTTGGGGCCATCCGCATAGTGAACCAGGTGGGGCTGGCCTTCTTCGGGTTCGTGATCCCAGTAGAAGTTGCCGAACATGAGGGCGTTAAACAGATGGGTGTAACGCCCGGGATTGTTGTCGGGGTATTCGGGCTCACCAGGGTAGCGGAAAATCACCACGTCACCTTTCTTGGGCAGGGTGTATCCCGGGAAATGCTGGTTGCTAAAGGGAATGGGCGAACCGTAGGTGAACTTGAGGCCCAGCAGAAAATCTCCGGTGCGCAGGGAATCTTCCATAGAACCGCTGGGAATCTGGAACGCCTGAATCACGTACTGGATTACAATCAGCGCAAGCACTACCGGGACGATAATTTCCCGCATGAGGCCCTTCAAAAACTTTTTCGGCGAAAACTGTTTCGGTGTATTGTCCATATAATTCTCGACAGGGACGCTAGAGGCTGCGGACCCTCCTCACAAAATTCCTGCTCACCAGCAGCTGGGTGCGTTCCTTGTCCCGCAAAATGACGTTCAGGCGGCTTATGTCCGACTTGCGGATTTCAGCGATGTAGTCGATGGCCACCAGGTGGGCACGGTGAATCCGCACGAACTGGGCAGGGTCCAACTTTTTTTCCAAATCCACCAGCGGAGTGTCAATGACATACTGGTTGGTGGGGGTATAAACCGTAGTGTATTTTTCTTCGCTGTGGAAACGGATAATTTCATCGACGTTCACCAGCAAAATCCTGTCGCCGATTTTCACCTGCAGGCGCTGCAGGTAATTGTTTGCCGAACCCATCATCTGCTTAAAGGCATCCCAGGAGAAATTTTCGGGAAGCTGGTTTTCGCTGGCCGTCTGGGCAAGGCGTTTCCGCAGTTTCTCGACGGTCTTTTCTAGCCGGGAGGCTTCTACGGGTTTCAGCAGGTAATCCACCGTATTCTCTTCGTAGGCCCGCAGGGCAAAATTGTCATAGGCCGTGGTGAACACGATTAGGGGCATGTCCTCTTCCAGGGATTTCAGTGCCTCGAAGGCGTCCATGTCCGTAAGCTGGATATCCAGGAACACTACATCGGGCAAAAGCGCCTCGATTTTTTCGATGGCCTCGGCGCCAGACGACGCCTCTCCCGTAATCTCGATTTCTGCAGCGTAAGGTTCCAGCAGGGAACGCATGCGCACGCGGGCCAGCGGTTCGTCATCTACAATCAGGGCCTTGTACTGCATCAGTTTTCTCCTTGAGCGCTAGAGGTGTCGGCGACTTTAGGCGTATCAGTTTCTTTGGTCAGGGCGGTGTCGGCAATTTTGGATGTATCGGCGCCAGCCGTTTTCCGCAGGGGGTTGATGTAAATGCGGATCAGTTCCGCCTTGAATCCGTCCTGGTCTTTATAGATCGTACCCGCTCCCGTGAGCAGCGCCAGAGAGCCGTAGGAGCCCTGCTGGAAACGGTAACGGACTTTCCCTTCGGAAAGTTCCATGGACAGCTTGTCGCCATCAAAGGTGAAACGGCCCGAAAGGGTGTCCGTCTCCACGGAATCGGGAGTAGAGCCCCTGACGATATTCTGGATGAACACGACGGAGCTGTCCTCTTTCAGTTCCGCCTTGACCACATTGCCCTTGCAGTTGTCGCAGGGAAGCCTGCCGGAATAAAAACCGACAACCCCTTCGGGGACTTCAATCTTTTTCAGGGGCGGCAGCGGGGCCTGTTCTTCCTTGGAACAGCCCAAAAGCACAAACAGCCCTAACAGGAGAATCCAACTAGAAATCTTCATAGGCTAAAATCTAAAAATTTTACGGAAATTATTTTGCGGAACGGGCTATCCTAAAGCCCAAAGCGTGGCCCTTGTACAGCGGAGCTTTCTTGTCACGCTCGCTAGAAGCCATGGCCGAGGCCTTGTCGCTCCAGCCGCCACCTCGCACCACACGGTTCGTGCCGGAGTCTGCCCCCGTGGGGTTTGTCTTGTCCTTATTTTCGTAGGTGCCGTACCAGTCGTTTACCCATTCGGCCACGTTCCCGCCCATGTCAAAAAGGCCGTATTCGTTGGGAGTGTATAGTCCTACCGCCACGGGGCCTTTACTTTGTGCGTAATAGGCGTATTTTTTTGCCTCATCCGTACCCCAATAATATGTGGTAGTCGTGCCTCCACGGGCGGCCACTTCCCATTCATTTTCGGTAGGCAGGCGTATTGCACCCTTGGCGGAATAATCGATGGTCAAATCTTTTAGGTAAGACTCGTCACCCACGGAGGTATAAACATAAGCGGTGTCACGACCCAGCAGTTTGGAGTAGGCGTTACAGAAAAGCACCGCCTCGTACCAGTTCACGTTTTCTACCGGGAAATTTGTACTGTCGTTTGCCTGCTGGGGGAGACTCCCCATGACCTTGGCATAGGCGCCGCGGGTCACTTCGGTAGTAGTGATTTCAAAACTCGAAATGGAATAGGTTGCCGTTCCACGGGTAACGTCCGTGGCCGGAATTTCGGCCCATTCCACAAGGGATGCCCAGGCGGAATCTTCTACCGCACCGCCAGAGGATTCCGGAGTGGCTGAACCCGAAGAGCCGTTGCTGTCCGAAGACTTGACAGTGCCCGCATCCTCGTCGGGGAACTGGGGAGCGAAAGTCTCTTCGCCACCGCTTGCCGAACAAGCCGCAAGGAACGCGGCGAAGAAAGACAAAAACATTATGCCCATCACTTTTCTATCCATACATCTACTCCACATCAAACATCTTGCCAGGCAGCACATGCCTCTGCTTGGTGTTGACAATGTCAAGCACGACAATGCTTTCACCGCCTTGGGAAGCAACCGTCTTAATTGTGACTTTTTTCAATGTCCCTGGTAGCGGGCAGGAATTGTCGCAATAGTCAAAGACGCTTTCGGCAATCATCCCGTTCACGGGCACTTCCATCTTCACGACACGTTTCTGTTTTTGCGAGTAGTAGAGTGTCGGTCTGGACGCATCCTTGGGCGAAATCTTCCAGAGTCCGCCTTCAAGGACGGGGGACTTGTAGTCTTCGGGAGAACCCATCTGCTTGTTTATGTCGGTTGGATTCTGTGCGGGTATATTCTGGGCAGGCAGAGCCCTGCCTGTTTTCAAGTCCGTCACCTTCATGCGGGAACCGTTCTGCACTATTTTCATCTGCATCATGCTGGACTTTACGGTTGTCACGGACTTGTTCTTTCCCGCCGTAATAACTGTCGTTTCCACGTTCTGCGCGGGTTGCCCGGCCAGGGTCACCGTTGTCCGCATCTGCATCTCGCAGGTATCCGGGAAGGTCGCCTTTCTCTGGTTCTCGAAGACTGCGTTTAGGTCCAGGGCAAAAGTCGGCGAACAAATCGAAGCCACACATACAAGTAGCAAACAGATATTCTTTTTCATGATAGAATCCTCACATCAGCGACAAAAGCCTTGTCGTTTTGATTGTTCCGTTCACCTTCAACACCAGGTATGTAGTCCTCATATTGATTCCCGTCCAGTCAACCTGCACAAGCTGCTCGCCAGGAGCGAGCGTTCCGTTAAAGATAGATTTTATAGGGACACCTACGGCGTTTACCAAGTCCATAGAAAGGCTTGTCCAGGCGTCCAGGGTCAAGACAAGACCGTCTTCCGTTCGAGCGATTGGAATCGCAACATCCCCATGGTAGCCGTTGTCGGGATTTGTCCCTGAACCTCCATTCGGCAATTCTTCCGCAATCACGGAACTTTCCGGCCATTGGGGACTTTCCCCATATATCCGGTTTCCAAGGGAGTCGAATACGCAAATCCCGCGGGCTTCCGACATGTCTCCCGAAAGGCCCGCATGACCAGGGTCATCGCTCGCATTCCAAATATTCGCCCATCCGGAGAGATGAAGTGAAATGTTCACCGGATTTTCCATGGAATTTCCCGCCCCTATAGCTCCTCCACAGTGAACATTGACCTGCCAGCGCCCACTACCCAGACTTGTCAATTCTGCCGTGGAACAAGAGGCAAGATGGTTGACGTCCATAATGGGCGCAAGGCCTTCTTCCACATAGAAGTAATAACGGATATCAAAGTTACGAAGAGCGACATTGCCAAGATTTTCCACCTTGAAGTGAATCTCGCTTGCCTGGTTGTCATTTCGCATATCCGAAGCCAATATGCGTGCCTTGGTCACAACGGACGTTTCGTCTTCCATTTCGGCGCAGCGCCCACCTATCAAGTTGTTGTCCCGGTCAAGCACGACAATTCCGGCATCTTCGGCAAAGCCATGTTCAGCGGCCGCAACATAGGACGGGTCGTCCCCGGCGTTCCATGGAGCCCAATCCGCATTGTAAAGGCCAAAATGCGGACCCTCGCCATAGAAGGCCGAATCGCGGGGAGCAAGGGATTCTCCCGCGAAGTTCCATTCGGCATATCCCGTACGGGCACTTTCCGAATGGACGGCAAGGCCGGATGTCGCATACGGATAGAACGCCGCCACCTGCACCTGTGACGGATCTTCACCGCGGAAATAGTAACGGACGGAATAACCGTTGACGGTCTCGTCGGATACGTTCTTCAGTCTGATTCGGGGACGGAGCATGGAGTGGTCACCAAAGCCATCGAACTTCAGGGATGTCAGAATTTTGGGCGGATTGACAGTTGCAGGAACCATATCGAAGGAACTCCTGCCCCAGGCAATCATGGACGGCGATACGGAGCCCCTAGTGAGTGCAATCCCGCCCAACTGTACGCCTTCGGGCACATCCAGCGAAAGCGTGTGGATTCCCCGTGAAAGGGATAGCGAGACTCCGGAAATTTCCGTAGTCCTCCATACACCGGAGAGGCCAATCTGCCCCGAAAGGAGAGAGCCTTCGCCGACAGAAACGTCAGCACTGGAAAGATTGGCCGAACGGGCGTAGGCGACAATGCGGTAGTTACCTGCCGTCTCGACATTTACGGTCACCCGGAGCCGGGAATGGGCTGAACCCGCAAGGAGGTAACGGTTCCCGGCAACGGCACAGGAGAACTGCCCTGAAAATCCGTCCAGCACATCCATGTCCTTTACCGCCACGACAATTACACTTGACGGGTCACCGTCATCTGTCGCGGGAACGGAAAGCGTCGCTATTTCCGCATCGGTCAATGCACCGGAATAGAACCGCACATCGGCGATGTTTCCGACAAAAGAGTTGCCGGATTTGCCTCCCAGGGTCAGGGTTCCGTATAGTTCCCTTTCGGCAGCAATCCCATCAGGAACGGACTTTACACGCTCTCCATCCACATAGAACCTGACGCCACTAGAATCCGAAACAACCGCCACATGCACCCAGGTCTTGGTCAAGGCGGAAAGGACCTCGCCAGAGAACCACTCCCGGCCTCCTTCAGAAAGTTTCAGCGAACGTCCCTTCTGTGAAAGTTTTATGGACAAACCGCCGGGCCCGGCAAAGGACAGAATCTCGTTCCATGTGTCGGTCGAATGCCCGCGCTTGATTCGCGTTTCAAGTGTATAGGAATCTGCCGTTCCCAAGTCCACCCTGCCAGCACCGGAGGCCCTGTCGCTTGCACTGCTTAAGTAAATTCCGGCATCGCTCTGCCATGGACTCCTTATGGGCGAAAGGTTCAGGTCATGGCCAGTTCCCAGGAACTCGTGGGCGGTACGGCCTGCGCCCTCCCGTGCGGGATACCATAGGGCAAGTTCGCCCGGGTAGGGATAAAGTCTTTCTGTGGTAAATGTTGTATCCGCGTGGTTGTGCCCGTAGTCTTCGGCACGGAATAACAGCTTGAGCCTGCATCCGATGCAACCCGCAAGCGATTTGCGATTCATTCGCAAATTCACCATCACGTTCCCGAGGGAATCCGGTTGCAATGTCGTCTTTTCCAGGGAAGTCCCGCCAAATTCCGGTGATACTGTCACTGTGGCGACACCAGACTCGGAATCCCTCACCTTTGCCGTCACTGTAAAGACCCGGTCCAGAATTTCAAAAGATTCCTGCACATCAAAACCTTCGACGGACGGACGTACCGAATCCGTATAGACCAGCGGGCCAGCCAACTGCCGTTCCGTTCCCAGCGAAGACACCCCAAGGTAGCGGGATTCGTAAACTCCATTTGCAATCTTCCCGACCACGGATGCCCCGTAAACCCTTGAACCGTCATATATCAATGTGTCGGGAATATTGCCATGAATCTCCGCAACAACCTTGCCTTCCCTATACAGCGATACTGTCCCTACACCAGGATGGTTACAGCTTGCTCCGTATGCCATGTAGCCGTTGTCAAGTCCAAGCCACAGCGAATCGGACGCGACGGAACAGGCGAACTCGGAAGGTACCGTAATGGCCCGGGCTACGGCCGGGGCCGCGGGAAGTTCCACCACATTTCCGTCTATATCTGGTTTACTTAAGGCGACCGCAAAAATGTAGTTTGTATCTACCACACCGGTTTGCGAGGGCAATGAAATATGTGCAAATCCGTTGGAATCGGTGGTATAGTCGAGCAGAACGGCCGGAGTTTGATCCCCCTTGTCATTCCAGAGTGAATCATTGTCCACATATAGTGCATAATTGCTTATTCCTTTCACCTTCACGATTCTTTCGGTCGATGTGGCCACTTCCGGCAGGATTTCCAGATTGAAATCAGGAGAATTTGCCAATGCGGAAGACATTACTGCAAATACCGAGAATGTTTTAGTCTCTGCGGAAATCAGGATGTATTCCCAGTTGTTCTCACCCGGATAGCATTCTTCAGAATTCCACGTACTACACGTAGCCTTTTCCGAAGAACCCGTCGAAACGGCTGCACTTCCATCGGCATTAAGGTAGCCGTACAAGGCGTTAGTCAGTGGGACGAATTTCTTATTGTCAAAATCTATCTTGTAAAGTGTGAGAGTTTGCGGAGTGACACCTTTGGAATCCATTTCCGCCTTGGATATACGCATCTGTATTCTGGGAAGCTTTGTCGTATCATTGAACTCCATGGACGGCAAAACCTCCATAACTGGGCCCGTCAGCGGCATATTGTTGAATTCTTCAAACGGGTAATCGTCAACTTCAGCAGTTCTTACGGTAACATCTTCGCTTTTTTGTAGGGCATTCGTCGGGAACGTCACAGTAAGTTCACCAAATAGGGACTGTACAATATTTTCGTTATCAGGATTGACATCTGAACCGACATAAAGATTGTAGTTCGTGTAATAGAGTTTATCACTTTCTCCACCCCATGTCAGCAGGAATTGAGTATTACCTTGCAAGCGGTTTACATCAAACCAGGCAAGACGATGACTTCCAGACACGGAAGCTACCGTATCCTTAATCACATAATAGGTGCCACCCTTAAGGTAGGAAAGCTGATATTTCTGTCCAGAAGTCAAGTAAGCCTTCAACTCTACAAGTTCCTTCGGTCTGGCGACTTTGATGTCCTTGGCGTCCTTGAATTTTATCATCCGATTATCCGATGTTTTCTCATTGGAAATTGCAAAATGTGAATGTTCCGTAGAGTCCAAATGCAGAATGTCGATATCGTCAACTTTCGGATTTTTAATCCACGAATGGAAGCCTCGGTAAAAATAATTTAAGGGTAAATTTACCGGTTTCATTTGCGCAGGAATCCGGGATGCGCTATCCAGCGATTCGCGATAAAATTTGTTCTTTATTATCGTATCCCTGGCATCGAAATAGAGCGTGTCGAATGCAGTGCTAAACCTTGCTTTTTTCGCATCACTAGCCGACAATCTTGCGTCCATCGTTTCTACGGAGTATCCATTCTTTTCACCCTTCAGTTTAGCCAACGTATCAAGAGAAACAAAGAAAGAATTGTCCTTGTAATTTGAAGCATTTGGTCTTATTAGTAAATTGCTTACAGCGGTAGATTTTCCCATTCTAGATTGATCCAGATAAGCAATATCATTTGGCGTATGGAAATGGGCTGGAGAATTGACGGGATTTTTGATAATTCCGTCTGATGTATAAATAGATGTCCAGGTATTATCATCAAAATCATCGAGATAATAATGTATCTTGGAGCCACCCTTGTAATATTTCTTGCAACTTGCCGTTTCCTTCACTTCGGACCAATCCTCGCTGCCGGTACATCTATCGGAAAACGATTCAAGAACATCGGAAGAAGCAGGGAAATCAACGTTCTTTTCGTACCCTTGACTCCACATCATATTTCTGCCTACATAGAAATAGACATATCCCGCATCAAAAAGAGGTGTCCGCACGACTTCGTCGTCACCAGATTTGCTCGTGACGGAAACTTGGCATCTGGGATTATGGACATACCCATCTATAGCCAGCTGATAGGCGGCATCGTAATTCGTCGCATTGCCGTAGTCGCAACCAGTCGTTGATTCCAGAGGATTTCCCAACACAATCGCCTTAAAATAATCCGAGTCGGAGCGCGGTCCATAAAATTTCAAATCAAAATAGGAGGGCTGCTGATGAGTCCCGTCCTCGTCTGCAAATAGGAATGTGTTTGTTCCGTCAGGCAATTCGCTTGCTGGTAAAAAGGGCAGTGCCTGCATTTCATAGGGCGTTAACAATCCATACGTTCTGTCAAATTTCCAGGACGTACCGTCAAAATATGAACCTTCGTCAATAAAGGACTGAACATTTGAATTGCTTTGTAATGCCGCCCAATAGCCATCCGTAGAAGATGCAGACTCAGCATAAATTGTCTTGTTCGTGTGGTCAAATCGAACGGTGCGATTTACGAGGTTATCCATGCCGAAGGGGGCGTCGATTCTTCGCTGTACCCATCACCGATTGACCACGTTTCGGTAGTTTCAAGCCACTCTCTGCAATCGTACACAACGACCAACGAATCATCTATGAAACCGGCAATCAACGGAGTACCCCTGCCATCACTCCATTTAAACTCCACCCTGTCGCTGCACCCCCATATACCAACGCACATGAGCACCGTTATTGCAAAGGTGTACAGTCTTGCAATTTCAAAATTTTTTAACAGATTGCTTATGCTCCTTTTCCTTTATAATTTCTTTTGCTGTTTTTAATACAAAACAATAAATTGCCTTGTCAACTTTACCATGGTAATAATTGCCATTTTGAACATATTTATGGAAAACAACCTTTCCCATGCTGCATCGATAAGGATGTAACAAGAAGAAAGCGGATAATACAAATCAAGCAACTTGATTCTCTAGGATTTCTGAATGGAGTGTCACTTCACCACGCCAATGCGATACAGCTTCTGCTTGGTCTTGCCGGAGCTGAACTTCACTTGCAAGCGAACCGTATAGACGTCACTGCCCAAAGCTTTCAGGTCCAGGTTCTCGAACTGGTTTCGGCCCGCCTCCACGCCGGACATTTTCTGCTGATAGACGCAGTAGCCCGTAATGTCGTAAATCTCTAGAGTGACCGTCTTGGCGCTGTTCCCGATTTCAAAGCGGGCCTTGGCGTTCCCGCCCCGCACAGGGTTCGGGTACACGAAAAATTCCCGAATTTCGTCCTTCAGTTTGGCTGCCGCAGGTTCGCCAAGCCGAGAAGCGTCAAAGTAGCCCGTCCTTTCGTTTCCGCCGGCAGGGAGCGTCCACGCCGCCGGAGATTCCACCGCCTTGCCGCTTGCCTTTTTCAGACGGAACGCCGAAAGGCTATTCCTGTGCAGGGCGTAAATTTCTGGGCCTGCGGACTTTGCGTCGGGAATGGCGTCAGCCACGAAGATGCTCATGGGCTTCAGCTGTTTTACGGACTCCACATATTCAAAGCTGCCTGCAGCCAGGGGGAATCCGTCTTTTTCTGCCAGGGCCTTGCCTTTGCCTGTGTAGGCGTACACCAGGCCGTCGTTACTGGGCACGAGAATTTCGGGAGTATCGTCACCGTTTACATCTACAAGCACAGGGTCGCTGAAAAATCCGTATATCGGAGACCCGCGGGAGACCTTCACCGGGAACCCTGCGATGGGGAGGCCCGAACGGTCCAGCGCATACACCAGGTTGTCTCCCAGGAATACGATTTCGGGATACTTGTCGCCGTTTATGTCGCCGATGGCAATACCGGAGGTCTCGTCCTTCAAGCCGCTGGTACCTGCGGCTCCGCGCTTGTAGGTCTTGGTCCAGAGAGTTTTGAGGGCGCCCTTGCTTTCGTCAAAATTCAAGCTTGCCACAGTCCCGCGACTGCCCACGGCAATAATTTCGCTTGCACCGTCCCGGTCCATGTCGGTACAGGCAATGCGGAATGTCTCACCGGACTTGCCCTCTAGTTTCTTGGGCCCGCGAGAGGTAAACACAGAGCCGTCGTCGGACACATAGGCGAACAAATCCTCGCCGCTCTTGGATAATTTACCGCAATAGGCCATATCGGTATAGATTTTTGACGCAGACGAATTGGATTCACGAATGTTTACTGCCACTTTCTTTTCAAACTTGACTGCATCGTAGG
>JAEDLI010000142.1 GCA_016295375.1 Fibrobacter sp.
TGTCTTTATCCAGTCCTGGATTCTGGCCTTCACCTACTACTCCGCCACCGGCAAATTGATGGAAGTGGTGGCCGGCGGTTACGAGCCCATGAAGGAATTCTTCAGCAACTACATCATGCTGAACACCAAGGTAGGCCCCATTCCTGCCGCCATCCTGTTCTTCTTGATTACCTTCGCCTGCAACATGGGGCTTTTGTCCTTCGGCGTACGCAAAGGTATCGAGCGGGTAAACAAGGTGACCATGCCCATCCTCCTCATCATGGGCATTATCCTGGTGGTTCGCGTGCTTACCGTTACCGACATCGGCAAGGGTCTTGCCTTCGTGTGGAACCCGAACTTCTCTGAAATGCTCAACCCCGCCGTGTGGCTTGCGGCGTCGGGCCAGGTGTTCTTTACCATGAGCCTTGGCATGGGCATCGTGTTCTGCTACGCCAGTTACCTGAAACCCAAGGAAGACCTAGTGCTTTCGTCCCTGACCGCCGGCGCTACCAACGGATTTGCCGAAATTATCTTGGGCGGCACTATCGTGATTCCCATGGCGGTGCTCATCGCCGGCAACAACATCGAGGAATGCGCCAAGCTGGGCACCTTCGGTCTCGGATTCCAGACCATGCCCTTCGTGTTCGGGCAGCTTCCCTTTGGTGGATTTTTCCAGACCCTCTGGTTTGCCATGCTCTTTATCGCAGGCGTCACCAGCGCCATTTCCATCATTCAGCCCCTGATCAGCTTCTGCGAAGACGACCTGAAGTTCCACCGAAAAAAGGCCATCGCCGCCACAGGTACCGTGACCTTCCTGGGTAGCCTGGTGGGCATCTTCGGCCTTGCCGCCGGTGCCGTCGATGAACTGGACTTCTGGGGCGGTAGTTTCTTGCTGGTGGTGCTCGGCACCATCCAGGCGTTCATTTTTGCCTTTGTGCTGGGTCGCCGCAAGTCCGAAACCATCGGCGAAGACGGCAAACCCGAAAACGAAGCCTTTGCCCTGATGAACGACGGCGCGGCCCTTAAGCTCCCCCGCTTTTTCCGCCCTATCATCATGTACGTGTGCCCGATTTACCTTGCCATCGTGCTTGTGGCATGGATGATCCACGACGGCATGGGCGTGTTGCTGTTGAGCAATGTGGCCGCCGATGCGCGTGTCACCTTCCTTGGCCACGAATTCTCCCAGATTGGCTTTACCTGGGGCGTGCGCGGATTCCTGCTTGCGCTGGTAATCCTTTTGAACATTGCCATCTACTTTGCCTGGAGGCAGGGTGGTACAGCAAGACTCACCACCATCTTGCATAAACAGACCAAGTCTGTGGGCCGAGCAGATGAACACGACGAAGAGGAGGCATAACCATGGAATTTTCTACAAGCGGATTGATTTTTATGGTAGCCTCCTGGGCCGCCATCATCGGACTTTGTATATTTTGCTTCGCTAAGGTCTTTAAGAAGAAGTAACTGTCGAGAATTTGAAGGAGAGAACCGTGAAGGACATTCAAGAGAAAGTATCTGAACTGGGCCTGACCCTGCCCCAATGCCCGGCCCCGCTGGCGGCCTACATTCCCGCCACCCGCTATGGCGATACCATCGTGGTCTCTGGGCAGTTGCCCTCCATCAACGGGGACTTCTCCAACTTCTGCGGCACGGTGCCTACGGACATTTCCGTAGAAAAAGCTACCGAGGCGGCTCAGATTTGCCTAATGAACAACATCGCCGCCGCCATGACGCTCCTGGAAAGTGACGAGACCCTGATGCTGGTGCAGATGCAGGGCTTTGTGCAGTCTGCAAGCGACTTTCACGAGCAGCCCGCCGTGCTGAACGGGGCCTCCGAACTGGCCGTGCGCATCTTGGGCGAAAACGGCAAGCATGCCCGCACAGCCGTGGGCGTTGCCGCCCTACCGAAAAATGCAGCCGTCGAAATCAGCTGCACGTTCCAGGCCATCCGTAAGGCAATTAGCTACAGCGGACGGTATCATTGGATTGAGAAGAAATAGTTATATCAACTCTTCCGGAGGCAGGTGGTCGCCGCTTTCCGGTTCCTGGTAGCAGGTTTCCGGAACCTGGACCTGCATCTGGAAGTAGGCGCGGTGAGCCGCAATCACACGTTCACGGGCGAATTCCGCGTTCTGCCACTCCCCAATCTGCACATCCTTGCCTTCCAGTTCCTTGTAGTTCTGGAAAAAGTTCTTGGTAATGCGGAGGAACATCTGGTCCACGTCGGTAATGTCCTTGATGGGGCGTGGGTTGAAAACCGGCACTCCCAGAACTTTGTAGTCCTTCTTGCCGCCGTCGGTCATGTCCAAGGCGCCAATCACGCGGCAGGTGCAAACAGAACCCGTCATCATGGAGGCGGGGCTGTAAATCAGCATGTCCAGGGCGTCGCCGTCGTCGGCCTTGGTGCTGGGGATAAATCCGTAGGTGCAAGGATAGCTCATGGAGCTGAGCAGGCAGCGGTCCAGGCGGAACACATGCAGGCGCTCGTCATATTCGTACTTGAGGTTGGTGTCCTTGCCGATTTCCACCACGCAGTCCACTTCGTAGGGGTACTTGCGTCCGATGGGGAGATCGAGATAGTTAATAGCCATTTATACTCCAAAAGGCCCACCTTGAGCCCAATTCTTGTTTTTCATTTTTGTAACGCAAATTTAGCATTTATCCGAAAAGATGTAAAGGCGCAAAAGGCCAAGACATCTATCTGCTACGCCAGCGGGACGAAGTCACCTTGTCAAAGAGGCCAAAGTAGAAGACCGGTTCGCCCTTGTCGGGGCTGTAGCCTACCTCAAGACGGATACGGTCCAGGGCGGGAATCACCAGATGGATACCGCCATAGACGGCGCCTTCGTAATCGTCCCAGCCGGGGCGGCCCTTGTCCCACAGGAGGCTTCCGTCCAGGCCGGCCACCAGCTGCACTCCGTAGAAGAAGTTCACGCCGGCAACGCTTGCCGCATGGCGCTCCATCAGCACAAAACGCTCTTCCAACGTCAATAGCACTTCGTGGACTCCCAGGTAGTTGGAATCGGCCTCGTGGCCGCGGAAGGTATTTGCCCCACCGTGGTAGTAATAGTCGTAGCGTTCCACATCGCCCAGGCGGTAACGCACCAGGGCTGTCGCCCCCGTCACAAAGCGCCGGAGCGAGTAATAGGCCCTGGCATCCGTCAAAAGTTCGCGGTAGTTCTCGCCACCCATGCCATCGCCACAATCGCCCTCTTCCAGGATATTGCAGTTGATATCGCGGTCATCACCCTCGCCCACATGGGTCAGCATGTATTCAAAATAGACTCCCCGGCGGCTATCCAGCTTGCTATCACGGAAATCGAAAGCGAATCCGAATCCAAATTCAGGCAAGAATGCGGCATCCTTCAACTCGCGACCAGCCACCGTCATGAGCAGGGACAAATGGGGGGTAATTCCGTAATCCAAGTCCAGGTCTAGAAGCCAACTGTCGTCCTGGAAACCGCGAATGTCATCGTAACTGTCCGTACGGAGGAACTCCAAGTTCCAACCCAGAGGCAGGCCGAACAGGTAGGGCGCACTTGCGTAGAAGGCATATTCGTTATTGTCTAGGAACGGGTCAGTTGACGTGCGGAACTGGACCTCGGCACGAATGTCCTCACCCAGCACGTTCAGGTTTGCAAGGGCAAGGCCGATCATGAGCCCGTCGCGGTCGGTCTTCTTGCCTGCCGGGGCGGGAATCCAGCGGAAAATTTCTTTGATGGTGTAAGTCAATTCGGAATTCGGAATTCGGAATTCGGAATTAGACGCAGAGCGACAAGAGACCTCAATTTCCGTAAACAGGTCCAGGTCCTGCAGGCGGCGCTTTTCGGTCTCAAACTTTTCGGTAGAGAAAGCCTCCCCCGCCTTGTTCAACAGTTCCCGCTGGACCACGCGGGGGTTCGTGTGTTCCAGACCCTCGAAATGGACGGAAGAAATGACAGTGCCGTCAGCACAAGCCGCCCCCGTAGAGGCCGACGACGAATCTGCCGGAGCTACCTGGAGGGAATCGGCATCCGCCGGAGCCGCCATTGCGGACACCGCAAGGACAAGCAGGCTGAGGAATGTGGTTTTAAGGCGAGGCATCGATGTAAATGTAGAATTTAAGGGAGATCCCCACCATGGTGGCCATGCGCACTAAGCACTAAAGTGCTAAGTGCTGTCCGCCCGCCTGCGC
>JAEDLI010000003.1 GCA_016295375.1 Fibrobacter sp.
ATATTTAACTTAACCGGTAATGAATATGGTCGTTCATGAACCCACTATTAAAAAACCTACAAACCAAACGTGGTTTAAATTTCTTATACATAAATCTACATAAACGCGTAAATATTGCCGAGCGAAAAACATGATTTTTCCTTATATAAAAATTGATAGCAAGCGCTAGGAATTTTGTATTAGACGCTGCAATAGGCAACATCTATATTTGCTCTCAAAAAAAGAGATTATCTATAAATGAGTATTTTAGTTGATGTAAAAAAAATATCTGGCTTTAGAAGAATCACCGAAATATGTTCAGGATTATCTTTCTGTGGCAGTAACGGATCACGCCTACTTGCCAAAAACCGAAGATATTACTAGCGATTGGGTGGCCTACATTGCGGCTCCTGCATTCAAACTGATCCGTGAAAATCTAGGGCACGATGTGGAAGCGTTCGCTTCAATCGGTACAGGTTCCGGTATCGATGTCTTGACTGGCATCGAACTTTTGGGCGCAAAACGCGTGGGCTTTACTGACTTGCAAAAAAGCGTAGTAACTGCCGCCGCCGAAAATATCAAGAAAAATTTGAAGAATGCTGATTCAATTGAATTGGAATTCGGTGCAGGGCGACCTTCTACAACCTCTTGAAAATGGCAAGCGCCGTTACGACGTGATTTACGAGAACCTGCCCAATGTTCCGCTGACGGACAACACCAAGATTGAAGACAAACGAAACAGTGGCCATTACCTGGAAAAGCGCGTCGAAGTGATTTCGGGCTACGCTGCACAAGAAAAGGCGGGCCTCGGGCCGTTCCGATTCTACCGCGTAAGCGACTTGCAAAAAGCATTCGCCGATATTTCGGTGAAGGAATCAGGCAAGAACGCTTTCGAAATCGAAAAGTCGTTGGAGTCGTCAAAACTTACCGCTAAAGAAGCTTACGAGGCGTTCCAAAAAGGCGAAGTGATCGGCCACACCGTTGCCGTGTTGAAATCCAGTGTGAAGTAAAACGAGCAAATTCCGATGCAAGATTTTATCGCCCGTTTAATAGACGAATCAAAGCGATTTCTGAATGAACGCTCCAAAATCGATGATGATATTGGCCGCGAAGCCGCGAAATTTGTCATGCGCGAGATTCCCTCCCCCAGCGGAACTTTCAAAAAAAGCGATTCTCCACTGATTCGCTGGATTGAAGACTCCGCAAAACATGGATGTTCAGAGACTGCAAATTTGCTGAAGGCGTTAAAGCCAGCACTCCCTTTTTTGCCGTGGAAATATAATTACGAGCCGCGCCCTGACATACCTGATTTGGGCAATCAAATGGGCTGGGGCGAAATTCTCGGTCCTGAAGCGCCTTTTCATGATGATCATTTTTGCTACGGCTTTACACTCCTAGGCAAGAATACGTTTTATCCGGCGCATTATCACCCCGCCACGGAACTTTACGTGGTGCTTTCGGGACACGCCGAGTGGACTTTAGACGGCGTTTCAAAAGTCCGCAATCCAGGTGAATTCATTTTGCATCCGTCGAATCATGTACATTCGATGCGAACAAGCGACGAGCCACTGCTTGCGCTTTACACATGGAGCGGCGAAGATGTCGTGACGCTCTCGAAGTACGTGTGATGGGGTCGAAAATCCAATAGAAAAATGGTTTTTACCAACGAACAACTGGAACTCTATTCGCGCCACATCCTTCTTAAAGATGTCGGCGTAAAGGGCCAAAAGAAGCTCTTGAACGCGAAAGTACTCGTCATCGGTGCGGGCGGCCTTGGCGCACCTGTAGCCATGTACCTTGCCGCCGCCGGTGTGGGCACGATCGGCATTGCCGATGCCGATGTGGTTGACCTTTCAAATTTACAACGTCAGATAATACACGCCACGCAAGATGTGGGTAAGCCCAAGGTGCAATCCGCGAAAGAAACCATGGAAGCGATGAATCCTGACGTGAATGTAATCGCTTACCATACTTTCGTAACGAGCGAAAACATTCTCGACCTCATTAAGGATTACGATTTTATCGTTGACGGTACCGACAATTTTCCGACGAAGTTCTTGATTAATGATGCCTGCGTCATGGCGAAAAACCCTTTTTCTCATGCGGGTATTATCGGATTTCAGGGGCAGCTGATGACATACGTGCCGGAGCAGGGACCTTGCTACCGCTGCATTTTCGAGGAACCGCCCCCGAAAGGTTCTGTGCCGACTTGCAAAGAGGCAGGCGTGATTGGGGCAATCGCAGGCGTCATCGGAAGTTTGCAGGCAATGGAAGCAATCAAGTATATTCTTCGTTGGCAATTTATTGACAGGCTACCTACTCACCTACAACGCACTCACGGCGGAATTCCGCAAGGTAAAACTCCCGAGTCGTAACGACGACTGCACTGTGTGCGGGACTCACCCGACCATTACGCAGCTCATTGACTACGAACAGGCTGCTTGCGATTTTAAGGTCTAAATGTCTTCAGCGCGGCTATTGTACGCGAAATAAGGTCGTTCAGTTCCCAGCCCAAAAGGCTTGCACCTCGTTCAATGACTTCGCGGGAGCAGCCAGCAGCAAATTTTGGCGACTTGTACTTTTTCAAGACGGATTTCAATTCTAGATCCTGCACGCTTTTGGAAGGGCGCATCAAAACAACAGCCCCAATCAAGCCCGTCAATTCATCGACGGCGTACAAGACTTTTTCCATTTCGTGCTCGGGCTTGACATCGACTGTGATTGCCCAGCCGTGGCTTGTCGTAGCATGAATCAATTCTTCCGAAAGGCCTGCTTCTTGCATCAATTCGCGTTCCTTGACGCAGTGCTGTTCCGGCCACTGTTCAAAATCCAGATCGTGCAACAATCCCACAATCCCCCAGAATTCTTCGTCTTCGCCATAACCTAATTCGCGCGCAAAATAGCGCAAGGTGTTCTCAACGATTTCCCCATGTTCCAGGTGGAACGGGTCCGAGTTATATTTCTTAAGGAGTTCCCAGGCTCCTTCGCGGGTAATATTTGCTGATAACGACATATTTATAAATATATTTTTTTGTATTAGCCAAGTGAGAGCTTGGCTTTTATATTTGTTGCCGAAATGACGAAATTAGAATGTTTGCTGATTTTGAACACCCCGGACGAATCGCTCGGGGAATTGATTGAGAATGCCTATTCGCTTCGCACCAAATATAAGGGCAATCGAGTCAGTGTCCAGCTTTTGACGAATGTTCGCAGCGGAAACTGCACGCAGAATTGCGCCTATTGCGCACAGTCTCGCGATTCCGAAGCCCCTATCGAAAAATACAGAAGCGTTTCCGACGAAAAGCTTTACGGAGACAACGATCTGGTAAGTGAATTCCATTTATCTAGGCATTGCATCGGACTTTCGGGCATGGGCTTTACCGATAGGGAAATCGAAGAACTTGCCGAACGTATTGCGCACATGAAGATGTCAGGAACGCATATTTGCTGTTCCATCGGATTCTTGACAGAACACCAGGCGCGCATTTTAAGGGCAGCTGGGCTCGATCGCATCAACCACAATTTAAATACGAGTCGCCGTTTTTATCCTGAAATTTGCAGCACGCATACGTACGAACGTCGCATTCAAAATATTCAGATGTTGCAACGCGTCGGTTTTGAAATTTGCTGTGGCGGAATCATCGGAATGGGAGAATCCAAGGAAGATGTCGTCGACATGCTTTTGGATTTGATTGCCATCAATCCAGAATCGGTGCCTATAAACTTTTTGCTGCCTGTCAAGGGCACGCGTCTTGCCGAACGCGACATTTCGGGGCTTACGTTTGAATACTGCATCAAGATTCTCTGCCTTGCACGCCTATTGCTCCCGAAATCAGACATTCGCTGTGCCGCTGGCCGCGAAGTGTATTTCAAGGGCCACGAAAAAGAACTTTTCAAGGTCGTCGATTCCATCTTCGCTTCGGGCTACCTTACCGAAGGCGGCCAAGGACTCAACGAAACGTTTAAGACGATCGAAAATGCCGGCTTCACCTGGTTTGTAGAAAGTGTGGATAAATAATTGCTAAACCAATTCAACTGATTGTTGGCCATTCTGCCATCAAAAGTGTCAAAAATGCAGTCGAAACTTTTCAGAACTTTCGCGAAACAAACCTTCAATTTCCTTGAAGTTTCGATAACGAACTCCCATGAACGATTCTACACTTTGACCGCTGTAGATGATTGTCGGTGGGCTTGTAAGCTTCCCCCCTTGTTTTTCAGAAACTCTACTTTATCTAAAGCGGGTTTGACCTGATTTGGACAGAACGCTTCAATGACTTCAATGGGATTTTCAAAAACTTTGTCGGCATATATCAGCATGGCGCGGCCAAAGTTAGTAAAAATGGGGAAGCATTTCCAAGAAATATTTGTGTACGCGCAAGTCTTCATTAAGTTCCGGGTGGAACGAAATGGCCAGCTGATTCTTGTAGCGTACAGCGACAATTTGGTCATTGACAGTTGCTAAAATCTGGACGCCCTCGGCCACTTTTTGAATAAGCGGTGCGCGGATGAATGTCATCGGGATTTTTCCGATTCCTTCAAAGTTTTCTTCGACGTAAAAACTTCCGAGTTGACGACCGTAAGCGTTACGTTCAACAGTGGCGGGGAGTGTTCCGAAGTAGGTGTGAGAATCGTTACTCAACTTATTGGCAAGCAGAATTAGGCCGGCGCAAGTTCCAAAAGTCGGAAGGCCTTTCTTGATGAGATTTTTGAGCGGTTCAAAAAGCCCGAGATCGTGCAGAAGTTTCCCTTGTACGGTACTCTCGCCACCGGGAAGAACGAGTCCGTCAAAATGCTGCTCTAGATCTCGCAACTGTCGGATTTCAAACGTTTCTGCGCCGAGTTCTTCAAGAATTTGCCGATGTTCGGCGAAAGCCCCCTGCACGGCGAGTACGCCGATTTTCGGGGACTTGTTTTTCAAAGATTTTTCATTCATTTATTTTCCTCGTTCAGCCATCAAAAGTTCAATTTCCTGCTCGTTGATGCCCACCATGGCTTCGCCCAAATCTTCGGAGAGTTTTGCAATGAGCTTGGCGTCCGTATAGTTTGTGACGGCTTGCACGATGGCGGTGGCGCGCTTGGCGGGGTTTCCGGACTTGAAAATGCCCGAACCCACGAATACGCCTTCGGCACCTAGCTGCATCATGAGCGCGGCGTCGGCAGGGGTAGCAACACCGCCCGCAGCAAAATTCACGACAGGCAGGCGCTTGTGTTCATGAACGTATTTCACAAGGTCATAAGAAACTTGCAGCTCCTTGGCTCGGTTGAAAAGTTCATCTTCCCGCATCGAAGAAATGCGGGCGATTTCCTGATTCATCAGGCGAATGTGACGGACCGCCTGCACGACATCACCTGTTCCCGGCTCGCCCTTGGTGCGAATCATTGATGCGCCTTCTTCAATACGACGGAGGGCTTCGCCGAGGTCGCGGGCTCCGCACACGAACGGCACCTTGAATTCATGCTTGTTGATGTGGAAAACATCATCGGCAGGGGAAAGGACTTCGCTTTCGTCGATATAGTCAATTTCAATCGCTTCCAAAAGCTGCGCTTCGACAAAGTGACCGATACGGCACTTGGCCATCACAGGGATTGAAACGGCGTCCTGGATTCCCTTAATCATTTTGGGGTCGCTCATGCGCGACACTCCGCCTGCGGCACGAATGTCGGCGGGAATGCGTTCGAGTGCCATCACTGCTGCTGCACCGGCTGTTTCGGCGATTTTGGCCTGTTCCGGGGTGGTCACGTCCATAATGACACCGCCTTTGAGCATTTGGGCGAGATTCTTGTTCAATTCGTAGCGATTTTCTGTAGACATTTGATTCTCCTTGTGGATTGTGTTTCGTTTTCGATGCGTAAATTAGACTTTTTGTTGACCTTGTTCAATAATCAAATTTTTACTATTTTTATATATTCAGATTAAGGTCAGATTAGGTTCAGAGGCGAAAGATGCTCGCATATGATATTTCAAAAGCAGGGGACGACTCTCTTTACCATTTTTTATCTCGCTCGATTAAGGACGATATTTTGTCGGGTAGGCTGGAGCCGGATGCAAAGCTTCCGTCGAAACGCCCCTTTGCGAATTCGCTCGGAGTGAGTGTCATTACCGTTGAAAATGCGTATAACCAGCTTATTGCCGAAGGTTTTATCTATTCACTTTCACGAAAGGGGTTCTTTGTAGCAGCAATTCCGCAGAAAAACTCCAATATTCAGCAGAAAAAGCCTGTAAAGCAATCCCGCGAATCCTTGCATACGGAGCAGGCCAAAGCGCCGCATTACATTGCCGATTTCGTCAACAACCAAGTAGACGCATCTACATTTCCGTTCACGACTTGGGCAAAACTCACGCGTAAGGTACTTTGCGAACAGCAACGTGAATTACTAACCCGTTCGCCGAATTCCGGCGTTCAGAAGCTGCGTAAGTCAATCGCCAAAATGCTTCTGGAATTTCATGGAATGCGTGTATCTCCGGAGCAGATTGTAGTGGGGGCCGGAACAGATTGCCTTTATGCCTGGCTTGTTCAACTGCTTGGTTTTGACAAAAAGTTCGGTGTTGAAGATCCAGGGTATAGTAAAATTTCGAAAATTTACCGCAAACTCAATGTGGTCTGCAACTACATTCCGCTAGACGAAAACGGAATCTGCATAGACCAACTTGAAGAAACTTGCACTGATGTTGTACACCTTTCGCCGTCGCACCATTTTCCGACCGGCAAGGTGATGCCCGTGAGCCGTCGCTATGAGCTTTTGAGTTGGGCTGCAAAATCAAGCAACCGCTATATTGTCGAAGACGAATACGATAGCGAATTCCGTATGGTCGGCCGCCCGATTCCATCACTCCAAAATATCGATGTGCAAGACAAGACAATTTATATCAATTCGTTCTCCAAAACGCTAGCCTCCACGGTGCGCGTAGGCTACATGGTGCTCCCTAAGACGCTTGCCAAAAAGTTCCACGAAGAATTTTCATTCTACATCTGCACCGTATCAAATCTTGAACAGTATGTGCTTGCGAAATTCATTGGTGAAGCCCATTACGAAAAGCATATCAATCGTATGCGGAATTTCTACCGCCACCGTCGCGACACATTGCTCGAAACGATTCGCCAAAGCAAGATCCGTGATTACATCGAAATTGCCGAAGAAGATGCAGGCTTACATTTTATTTTGAAGGTCAATACCGAACTCTCAGATGAAGAATTTTGCGAGCGAGCGCTTAAAAATGGCGTGCACATTAGGGCGCTTTCGGATTATTATGCCGAGGCGGAACCCTCGCAGCATGAATTCATCATCAATTATTCGTCGGTTTCGGAATCGCGAATGAAAAGGGCAGTTCAACAGCTAGAGAAAATTTTGGAATAGTTCGCAGGCCTAGTCAAGAGCCTCAAAATCTATCCTAGCTTAAACTCCTTTACGCCTTGTTTAAGCCTGTTTAAACCGTCTAGGCATACACTCTTAGGGCAGGCGACATTCATTCGCAAGAAATGTTCACCGCCGACACCGTAAGCATCGCCGCCTATAAGAAACAGTCCCGTTTTACACCTTAAATAGGCGGCAACATTTCGCCCAGTTTCAGGCAACGCCGAAATGTCAAGCCACACAAGGTAAGTGGCGTCGCCCTTGACAGCCTTGATTTCCGGAAGTTCCTTCGTCAAAAAGTCTTCGACCAGTTTCCGGTTTTCCCAGAGGTATTCGCGCAGGTCAAGCCATGGCTCGCCCTGTTCAAACGCAGCAATCGCGGCCACCGGCGCAAAGGAATTGGGCGCGGCGACCTTGTCCGTGTACAACGCATGCCGTACCTTGCGCCTCAAAGTGGGGTTTGCTACATATACCGCCGAAGTATGGAGACCCGCCAAGTTGAAAGTCTTCGTGGGCGCTATGCAAGTAACGCTTACTTCACGGCAAGTTTCGGAAGCCGCCGCAAACGGCACGTAACTTTTCCCAGGCTCCGTAATGTCGCAGTAGATTTCATCGGAAATGACGGTGACATTGTACTTCTTGGCAAGTGCGCCGATTTTTGCCAAATCTTCCGCACTCCAGATTTTTCCAATCGGGTTGTGGGGATTGCAGAGAATCATCACTGTTGTCTGCGGATTCGATAGCTTTTGTTCCAGATTCGTAAAATCGATGGCGTAAGCCCCGTTCTTATACAAAAGTTTATTTTCGACAACGTTACAATCGCTATTTTCGATGCAGTTGTAGAAGTTATTGTAGACTGGAGATTGGATGACGATGTTTTCGCCCGGAGCGGCAAGCCGCTCGATTACGGAGAAAATCGAAGGCATCACGCTTGCAGAGAAAATCAAATTTTCTTTCTCCATTTTCAAGTGATGCCGCCTACCCCACCAATTGATGTAAGCATTGTACCAGGCGTCGGGAACATCCGCATACCCGAAAACGCCATGATCCAGTCGGCTTTTGAGCGCATCCAAAATTTCGGGGGCAGTCCGGAAATCCATATCCGCCACCCACATGGGCAGCTCGTTTTCGGCGACTTTCCATTTTATAGAATCGCCATTTCGTCGATCGATTACGGTGTCGAAATCGTACATATCGCAGGCTTCGCTTAAATAAAATACGTCAGGTCGGACTTTTCTGTGGAGCCGAGCATGGTCGCAACGCCGCCGAGTTCCACGCCGTCAATCAACTCTTCTGCAGTGATGCCCATGAGTTCCATCGACATCTGACAGGCGACAAATTTCACGCCCTTCTGCCTTGCGCTTTCAATCAGTTCTTCTAGCGAAGAAACACCGTTCTGCTTCATGACCGTGCGAATCATCTTGGCGCCGATTCTGCCAAAGTTCATGCGCGAAAGTCCGAGTTTCTTGGAACCGCGGGGCATCATGAAGCCGAACATTTTCCCAATGAGCGACTTCTTGACGCGCACCTTTTCGGGCCTGCGCAAAATGCTTACTCCCCAGAAGGTAAAAAACATCGTAACCGGGCGGCCCATGGCGGCAGCACCATTCGCCATGATGAACGAAGCGATGGCCTTGTCCAAATCGCCGCTGAATACGACAAAAGTCTTGCCGTGCTCAAATTCCCGATTTTCAAGAGATTTGGGTGCGTCGCACTTTACGATGGTCGCATAGATTACGCCGCCTTTTTCGGAAAGCGATTTCAATTCATTGCCGGTACGCTGGCACCAGACATTCACATCCGAGAAGAAAGCCTTCTCGGTCGCTTCCACCTGGACTTCTTCGTCGACGGACACGCTTTTGACCGCTTCGCCCACCTTCACGATGGGGCCCGGGCACTTGAGACCCTTAGCATCCTCATAGTGAATTTTCGGGACGGCGTCAAGCCCGCCTTCCACATTATACACGTCGTAATCGCGGTCGGCGAGAATTTCGGCAACCTCTTCGGAACGATCTCCCGTAGAACAGAACACGTAAACGGGCTTGTCTTTCGGGATGCTATCAATCTTCCTGGACAGTTCAAAGAACGGAACCTGAATGGATCCACTCACAGGGCGTACGACAGACTCGCTCGGTTCGCGAACATCGAGTAGTGTCGAATTTTGGGAATCGATCTTGTAGAAATCTTTTGCAAGAATTTTTTTTGACTTCGGACATTTTGTCGTGTAGAAAAGCGTTTAGTGGTGACTCACAGAGTTAAAAGTGTGACAAGCAAAAATACAAATTGCACCTAAACGGCGCAATATTTCGGGATATACATTTTTTTTATAGCTTTTGATTGTGCAAGGCTATTCCCTGCGCGGTGAAGTCGCAATTTGCGACTTCACGAATTCAACAGGATACTAAATTTTTCGGGAAAGCGCTCAATTTTTACTGTGACATTTTGCCGGCACTTTTTTGGCCGTCTCAGTTTTCTTTGACAAGACCTACTTTTTGCCGATAAGTTTGTGGACGAAATTTTCGTCCGCAAACACGTTTGAAATCGATGCGACCATCGTCAACAAGAAAAAACAACTCGAAACCCTGGACGAATACAAGAAATCCCTCATCTTCGAATACGTCACCGGCAAAAAAAAGAAGTCACCACCTGTAGAACTGGTCTTTTTCTCGGTTTTTTATATAGAAAAAGACCAAAATTAGCCGATAGAATCTGTTTCCGGTGTTCGCTGATTTTTGCTGTGACATTTCGTCGGCACTTTTTTGGCACCCGCGCGCTTCTAAGATTTCCGAAATATTACGATAAATGAACATTTTTAGGGAAAAAAAGGGAAATTTTAGCGTTTCTAGTATATATTTTTAGCGTATGCGAGATTTTAGCAAATTCTTGTTTTTTGACTTAGAATACAACCCCGAGGCGCAGAAAATTCGGGAGTATGGTTATATTCTAGGAGAAGAGCGAGTTCGTGAAAAAAATCCTGCAAAATTAGAAACGGTCGCTGAAAAAGCTGAGTATATCGTAGGGCATAATGTACTTCGCCATGACGCCCCGATTCTTAGACAGTATTTTTCTATTGATTTTCCTAATGTCAAGGCTTTAGATACCTTGATGCTGTCTTCGTTGTTATTTCCTCGTAAACCTTACCATAAGTTACGCAAAGAATATTTGAAAAACGAAGATGAACCATCGGATCCGTTGAAAGATGCGGAACTCTGTAAGAACCTTCTAGAAGATTGTATTGGAAAATGGAATCAATACCCTTGGCAACTTCGTTATCTTTTGTTTCAGTTCCTAAAGAATGAACCCGGCTTCGCTCCGTTTTTCAATCTAGTGGATGCTCCTGAACAAGGCGAATTACGTTCCAAATTGTCGGAAATACAAAGCTGGTTTATCTCTCATTACGAGAAATCAATTTGTTTGCGCCAAGATTTTGAAAATGAATGGGCGGCTTATCGTGCTGAATGGTGTTTTCTTTTAACATTATTCCATGAAGAAGGTCCTAGCGATTTTGTTCCCCATTGGGTTCGATATCAGTATCCGCATCTTGAAAGCATATTGCACCGTAGACGCCTTGTTCCTTGCGGCAGTAATCAGTGTCCGTATTGTTCTGAACAACTAAGTTCAACGAAGCAATTGAAAAAATGGTTTGGTTTTCCAGGTTTCCGTTCGTTCAGCGAAGAAGAAAAGATTCCTTTGCAACAACAGGTTGTTGAATCTGCAATGCGAGGTGACTCTCTTTTAGCGGTTTTTCCGACTGGTGGCGGAAAATCAATGACCTTCCAATTGCCCGCTTTGGTGGCGGGTTCGCAAGTTGGCGCTTTGACTGTTGTTATATCGCCGATTGTAGCGCTGATGAAGGATCAGGTAGATGTTTTGGAAAAACGTAGGCAGATTGGAGATGCTGCTTACATTAATTCCATGCTTTCTCCGGCGGAACGTAAGGACGTCATTGAAAAAGTCCGTAATGGAGAAAAGAATATCCTGTATATTTCTCCAGAATCTCTGCGATCGAATACGACATTTAGCTTGCTAAAAGAACGCCGCATAGAGCGAATAGTTGTTGATGAGGCGCACTGCTTTAGCGGTTGGGGACACGATTTTAGAGTTGATTATCTTTATTTGGCCGATTTCTTAAAGGATTTGCAGAGAGAAAAGAATCTTGAAAACCCGATCCCGGTGAGTTGCTTTACAGCGACTGCAAAAAAATCTGTGGTAGATGATATTTGTAGCTACTTTAAGGAGCGCTTGAATCTTGAACTTGTAAGATTCATCAGTCCTGCCAAACGAACGAAC
Source organism: Fibrobacter sp. (assembly GCA_016295375.1). GTDB lineage: Bacteria > Fibrobacterota > Fibrobacteria > Fibrobacterales > Fibrobacteraceae > Fibrobacter. The sequence continues at coordinate 11,623 of JAEDLI010000003.1, forward strand.
TTGACGTACAAGGTTGTAGAATCCTCGGAAGCTCCGAATGAACGACGTAAACAGTTGATAAATGTTCTCCGTGAATATGGTGGCCCTAAAATCATTTATGCGTCCAAGGTAAAAACAACTGAATCTCTTTCGGAAGAATTGCACAATCGTGGTTTTGCCAGCGCTTGCTATAATGGCAAAATGGAATCAGAAAAGAAGATGTCTATTCAGGACCAATTCCAAAATGGTGAAATAGACACCATGGTGGCGACAACAGCCTTTGGTATGGGCGTTGACAAAGATAATGTGGAATTGGTTGCTCATTACGAAATTTCCAGTACGCTTGAAAACTATGTGCAAGAAGCAGGTCGTGCTGGTCGAGACCCTAATTTGCAAGCTAGCTGTGTAGCTCTTTTTAATTCAAAGGATCTTGACACAAACTTTCAAATTTTGCAGCAGTCTAAACTTTCTGCTCAGGAAATTTCCGCTGTTTGGCGTGTTTTAAAAAAGATGGCTGGCAATCAAAATCGTTTGATTATGTCTGCTCTTGAAATTGCCGATCTATGCGGATGGACAGAAAAGGAATCAGATGCTGGCGTAAATACGACTAAAGTCAAGTTAGCTATTCTCGTTTTGGAAGAACAGGGATTCCTGAAGCGTAAGCGAAACAGAACGCAGATGTATGGATCTTCTATTTCTGTGGAATCTGCCGAAGAAGCCCGAGAAAAGATTGGTTCCGATAAAATTGAAATTCCTAATTCAACCGAAGCAATAGCATATCGCATTATTCATCATATTATTTCTAAACGATGGACCCGTTCTCCTGAATGTGCACTTGATGAACTCACTGTCAATTTGGGCTTAAAACGTGAAGAGGCGAATGAAGGATTAAGACTGCTTCGTGCATTACACCTTTTGAATGAAGAGGATGATTGGAGTGCAAGATTACAGAGAAAAGGCAATGATACTCCGCGTTCTTTGTTGAATGCCGCATCGAACTTGCAAAATGAATTACTAAAGGCTTGCGAAGGCAAGGGCGTTAATGATCGTTTTGTTCTAGATGTGACTCGATTGAATTCTCAATTGAACCAACGAGAGGATTCTGTTGGTGCTTCTACATCTCGTCGTAATTTGTTTATTTTCCGTGGCATATTGCGCTACTGGGCGCATGAAAGTGTTGCTGAAATTCATTTAGTGGAAGCCGGTCATCAAGTATATCAGATTGAATTTTTGGTAGATCCCGATTCCGTCAAAGAAAATCTCAAAAAGCAGTGGCAAATATTCGACAAGGTTATCGAAACTTTGACAGAATTGCAAAAAGAACAGACTTCTCGAAATGGAAATATTGTCTGGTTCTCCTTGAATGGCTTAATGAAACGGATGTATGGCGAAAAAGCTGTAGGTCGCCTAGAAATGCAAAAACAATTAGAATATGCATTGTTGTTCCTGCATTTAATAGGCTCTATCACATTGGAACATGGTCTTGTCGTTTTTTACACCGGACTAGTTTTGGAATTAGAATCTGGAGCAAAACAGCGAAACTTTACGCCAGCAGATTTCAAATCACTTGAAAATCATTACAAGCATAAGGCTGAAGCAATTCATATTGTGGGTGAATATGCCAAAATGATGCTTGTCGACGAACGGATGGCGCAACAGCTGTTAGAAGACTATTTTGTGATGGATATTAGCGATTTCCGCCTAAAATACATGCAAGGCGTTGAACAGTCGGAATCTGTATCTGATGAACTAAAGCGAAAAATAGAAAGCGTCAATGATGAACAACGTAAGGTTATAAGGAGCCGCAAAAAACATATCCTTGTGGGGGCAGGACCTGGTTCTGGGAAAACGCATTTGCTCGTACACAAGGTTGCTTCTCTTTTATGGATTGAAGAGGCCAAACCAGATTCTATTCTTTGTTTGACACACACCCGTGCCGCTTGTCGAGAATTGCGAAAACGGTTGTATGATTTGGCAGGGCCTCTTGCAGCTAAAGTAAATATCACAACATTCCATTCGCTTGCCTTCTCTATCCTTGGAGTGCAGGGCAATAAAAAGGCTCTTGAAAATGCTGATGATGTTGTGTCCAAAGCTGCGGAATTGCTGGAATCCGGTGAAGATTCTGGTGTCGGTGCACCTAGCGTTATTCTTGTTGATGAATTCCAAGATTTATCCGCAGGGGAATATCGTTTGTTACGAGCTCTGTATGACCTTGGAGAAAAAGATCCTCGCGTTATTGTTGTTGGTGATGATGATCAAAGTATTTTTGCGTTCCGCGGAAGTTCTTCGGAATACTTCCAAAAATTTGCTGATGAATTCTCAAATACTGAAAAATTCTATTTAACGACGAATTATCGTTCTGTGGCTGGATTAGTTCGTGCAAATGCAAAGCTTTTGGATTTGATGTCAGAGCGCGTGAAAGATGGGTCGCGACAGCAGGCTTTAAATCAAGGACGCGCAGAATTATTCTTTTATGAAGAAGCCGATAAAGCTACGGCAGCATTTGCCGCAGCTGAAATACTTGCTCAAAAATTTTCTGAGGCCCCATCGGAATCTTATTGCGTTCTGACTAGAGATAACGCAGAAGCATTCTTGGCTGCCGCAAAATTGGAAGAGAAACAAATCTCATATCGATTGCTTAAAGGACGAGATAAGGACAAATGCCCCATTGAAAAAACTCGTGAGGTTTTGGGATTCTGCGAAATTCTTCAAGAAGACCCCCGTCTGGGAAAATTCCCGTGGAGTGCAAAGGAGTTTAAACACTTAGCTGAAGATTATAAAGAAAATCATAAAGCAGAAAGTTCTTTCGAATTACTGGATGCTTTAGTGGATGACTTTGTTGAAACGGAAACCGCCTGTGGGGATGATGAGATAACTTTAGGGGATTTTAATCAGTATCTTGGAGAAGTTTCTTACAGCGATTTTGCAACGAAAAATATGGGCGCAGTATCCATTGGGACTATGCATAGCGCTAAGGGGCTTGAATGGGATAATGTCATTCTTGCTTTGGGATCGTGGATCTTGAAAGATGCAGATGAAAAGAAAGCTCAAGAAAACTATCGGTTGCTTTATGTGGCGGCAACCCGTGCTAGAAAATCTTTGACCGTAATTGGCTCGGAAAAGATGTTGCCGTCAGATTGGTTGAGCCATTTCAAAAGACAAGGCCGAGTAAAAAATGTGACAATACCGAAAGTCTTGCATATTGAAACAGGATTGGGCGATATGGCCTTAGGACAATACTTAAAAAAGAATGATGCTAGCGATCGGTATGTAGAAAGATTGCAGCAATCATTAGAGAAAGAGCCTTTGGGCATTTCTCTTACGATTGAAAAACATGCAAAAACTGAAAATTACTGCATAAAGCAGAACTCATTGTATTGGGCTTGGTTTGCGAAGGATTTTACAGGAGGCTTGGTAAAAAGCCTTTCGAAAAATGTGTTAATCCCACAAAGAGCAACGCTTTCTCAAGTTGTTCGCTGGACTTCTGAAGATGGTCAAGAAACTTGGGTGCCGTTATTCAGAGTGGAATTTGGAAAAACCTAATTCCCCCAAAAGGGGAAGGAGCTAGTGTTACCGAATTCGGTACAATTAGATTTTGCGTTAGGGATAGTAACCCGTAAGGGCGGAGACTACAGGCTCCGTGAGCGAAGCGAGTATAGCCCGACCCGGCATGGCCCCTGTCGTGATTCTATCGCCACTGCGTGGCTCCAGAATGACAGGCTCCAGGGTGACAGATGGGGACAAGCCGGGGAACGCCTATATTTTGTCTTTTTTACCCCGACATTTACACCGACAAATACCCCGACAAATGTGTTTTTATCATGACATTTATCATGACAAATAATATGACATTATTCCACGGCATTCCCTGCTAGGCCGATTTCGGCGGCGTGTTCACGCATGCCCTCGATGCAGATGGCGGCGACGTCTTTCACGTCCATGCCGAGCAGGGCGCAGCCTTTCAGAATGTAGTCGCGGTTGCACTTGGCGGCGAATTTCTTGTCTTTGAACTTTTTCATGAAACTTTTTACTTCCAGGTCCAAAATTCCGTTGGGACGCATTCTCGCGCAGGCCTGAATGATGCCGGTGAGTTCGTCGACGGTGAACAGGCTCTTTTCCATATTGGTCTTGGGCTCCACCTGCTTCACGATTTCAAAACCGTGCGCCAAAATGGCACGCACGTCTTCTTCGGAGACGCCTTGTGCGAGCAGTTCCTTTTCGGTGTGCTGCAAGTGTTCTTCGGGGAATTCCTGGTAGTCGTAATCATGCAGGTAGCCCACGGCCTGCCAGTGTTCAACGTCTTCGCCGAAGTGTTTGGCCATGGCGCCCATGGCATAGCATACGTTGAGGGAATGGATAACCAGCGATTCTTCGGTCACGTGGCCCTTGTTGATTTCTTTTGCGCGTTCGACGGTCAGGCTCATTTGAATTCTCCGATTTTTGTCGGTAATATAAATAATTTGGGGCGCCTATTGCACCCTGTTTGTTATAGAAATAATTTGGCAAGTTTTCTCTCAAAAAAACGTCTATACTAATATGAAGGAAGATGTTTCAAGAAAACTTGTTAAAGACATATTCCCAAATGAAATTTGGGAATATGTGCATGGCGTTTATGTAGCCAAAACTCGAAAAGCCTATTGGGAAAAAGCAAGAATGCCAAACAGATTTTTGAAAAAGAAATGGATACGGCCAAGATATTGGTAAAAAACGGGTGTTCGGTTTGGCTTCTGCCCGAAAACAGGGCCAACATGAAAAATCGGATGCCGTCGTTGACGGTCTGATTTACGATTTTAAGCAGGTTTAATTTAGTCGGGTAGAACACGGGTTTTTAGAAGGGCTGAGGCAGGCAAAAAAATGTCGTAATTCGTTTAAACGGGGATTTTAGTGTCCGAAGGATTTTCGGAAAATTAAAGAGTCTTTTTCACAATCTATTCTGTCAATTTAGATGATAGACGCCAGTAATCAGTTATGAGCCTTCAATCACGCCACATTCCACACTCCATATCGCACACTTCTTGTCCCCAGCGCCCCTATTACCTAACACCTAGCCCCTAGATCCTAAATCCTAGCCCCTATCCACTTTTTTTACATTTTCGGTGACACTTTTAACCTCCACAAGTGTTACACAGGCATGGAAAGGATAAATTCCGCAGACCGCATGGCTTTTTCTAGACTGTACGAGGCCTACGCTCCGATGGTTTACCGTCGCTGCATGGCCCTGCTCAAGGACGAGGCGGAGGCTTCGGATCTGATGCAAGACGTGTTTTTGCGGATTTATGCCGGCATGAACCGCCTGAACCTGGACAGTCCCAGCAGTCTTTTGTGGAATACGGCCACCAGGCTCTGCCTGAACCGCATCCGCGACAAGAAACGCAGGGGGCTGGACGTGGATTCCTGCGAACTGTTGCTGAATATCGCCTGCGCAGACGACGAGCAGGAAGGCTACGAGACCCGCGGCATATTGGCGAAAATTTTTTCGCGGGAGCAGGAATCTACCCGGACCATTGCGGTGTTACACTATGTAGATGGTATGACGCTGGAAGAAACCGCCGAGATGGTGGGGCTTTCGGTAAGCGGGGTGCGCAAGCGTTTACGCGCCTTGCAGGCAAGAGTTAAAAACCTGGAGGTGAAGTGATGATTCCCGACTGGAAACTGGAAAAATACTTGACGGGCGACTTGCCTGCCGAAGAAATGCATGAAATCCGCGAGATGGAGGCGACAGATGAAATCTTCGCCGGTCGTGTGAAGATGCTGCGGGAAGACAATGCGGCAATCCTCAAGAAACTTCCTTTTGAAAAACTTTCGGAAAAGATTGCCACGATGCCCGGACGCTCCAATGCGGGTGCCGGCAACACGGTGCGCGTGAATTTCAAGTTGGTGAAACTTGCCGCCGCCGCGGCCCTGGTGCTTGCGGTGGTGACGGTGGCACTGTTCAGCCAGCGTTCCCTTTCGGAACAAAATACCCAGCTTGTGGAAGTGGCCATGGCCGACGTCTCCGGTGACGATGGCCTGCGCATCAAGGGGATGGACGCCCGCATGGAGGTCTGGAAAAAGACGGGGGACAGTGCCGTGCAGATAGAAAATTTGGGAGACGCTCGCGAAGGCGACGAAATCCAGCTGCGTTATGCCGTTGCCGAAAAATGTTTCGGTCTGCTTTTCAGCATGGACGGGAACGGGACCATCACCATGCACATGGGGCACGGGAATCGCGCCGTAGAACTGGAGCCCGGCAAGATGACCACGTTGCCCTTTGCCTACAAGCTGGACAATGCGCCCAAATTCGAGAAGTTCTTTTTCTTGACCTCCAAGGATGAATTCGAGTTGAACGCGGGGGACATCGACGTCTCGCTGAAACAGGAGGGCGTGAAAACGGTAAGCCTCACGCTCCGCAAGACGGAGGGCAAGTAAGATGATGAATTTGATTAAAAAGATGGATGCTTCCTTGTCGCTCCAAATAATTTCAGTTGTTTTCCTTGTTTTGTTGGCTGCGGCCTCCAGCGTTTCTGCCGCCCAGGAAATTCAGATTAACCGTTACGTGCTGGCCGTAAGCGCCAACTATGGCGGCGAAGGCCGCCCCACCCTCCGCTATGCCGCAAGCGATGCCCGCTCCTTCGTGAACGTGCTGAAGGAAATGGGCGGCGTGCAGGCGGGGAACGTCGTAGAGGTGAAGGAACCCAGCGTTGCCGCGTTCCAGCAGAAGATTGACGAACTGGACAAGAAGATTGCAAAGAACAAGTCGGCAGGCGGCCGCGACGAGGTGCTGGTCTATTACAGCGGTCATGCCGACGAAAAGGGCCTTCGCCTGGGCAAGGAGACTTTCGCCTGGAAGGCTCTCCGCACAAAAATCGATTCCCTCCATGCCGACGTGAAGATTGCGGTGATTGACGCCTGCGGTTCGGGAGCCATTACCCGCGCGAAAGGCGGCGTGGCGGTTCCCGCCTTTATGGTGGACAAGAGTTCCGACATGAAGGGCTATGCCTTTATCACCAGCAGCACGCAAGATGAATCCAGCCAGGAAAGCGACAAGCTGAAGGGTTCCTTCTTTACACACTCCCTGGTGAGCGGGTTACGCGGGGCGGGCGATATCAGCGGCGACGGCAAGGTGACACTTTCGGAGGCCTATCAGTTTGCCTTTAACGAGACACTCCAGAAAACGGAAGCCACCATGGGTGGCGCCCAGCACCCCAGCCGGGACATGAACCTGGCCGGAACTGGCGACGTGGTGATGACGGATTTGCGCAGCATGAATGCGGGCTTGGATATCGACGAAGATGTGGAGGGCCGCCTGTTCATTCGTGACGAGGGGGGCGAGCTGGTGGCGGAACTCTACAAGAAGGCGGGTCGCCCCATCAACCTGGGGCTTGCCGCCGGTAAGTACAGCGTGCGTCTGGAAAGGCCCGCCGAATATAAGGAGGCGAGCGTCACCTTGCAGGACAATTACCGCGCCCAGTTGACGCAAAAACAGTTCAGCGCCATCGTTGCCGAAAAGACCACCCTCCGGGGCGAAATCTCCCATCGCGGGGACTGTGCCTCCGGCGATACAACCGCCTGTGCCCTAGATTCCCTGGACCACAACGGAAAATACCGCGTGACCTTCAACCTGGTGGACAAGGACCGCGAAGCCCGCAAGGGCCTGCAGATGGGCCTGTTCGTGACCCGTACCGACAGCTACATGCTGGGCTCGCAAATCAGTATCTTTGCAAACATCGCCCGCAAGGAGATGCACGGCCTGCAGCTTACGGCGGTCTTCAACAGCGCGAAGGAGCATTTCGAAGGGGCGCAGATTTCGGGCGTCATGAACTATGCGGGTTCCTTTGACGGAATCCAGGCGTCTCCCTTGATCAACGTGGCCAAGGAGAATTCTTCGGGCGTGCAGGTCTCGGCTACCATGAACGTGACCCGCGATTCCCTGAACGGCGTGCAGGTGGCCCCCGCTATCAACTACGCCCGTGAAACCAAGGCCCAGATTTCTGCCGCCCTGAATGTGGCCAAGGCAACCCATGCCCAAGTTACTGCTGCGGCGAACATCGCGAGAGAATCTGACATGCAGGTATCTGCTGCCCTGAACGCTGCCAAGAAATCTGGTGTGCAGGTCACTGCCGCCCTGAACGCCGCCAAGGAATCGGACGTGCAGGTGGCGGCCGCCATGAACGTGGCGGGCAAGCTCAACACCGCCCAGGTAAGCGTCCTGAACATCGCGGGCCGGGCGGATGGCCGCCAGATTGGCATTGTCAATGTCTGCGGCCACTGCGAAAAGACTCCCGTGGGCCTCATCAACATCGTGGGTAACGGCGTGTGGAGCGTCATGGGTTCTCTCAACGAGATGGGCGCCCTGGGCGTATCCCTCCACATGGGAACGGCCTACCTCTACACAGCTCTTGAAGGGGCCCGCCTGATTGAAAAGGGAACGGAGTTCAGGCACTTTAGCGATGTCTCCGAAGCGGGTCTCGGTCTTGGAACCCAGTTCGGCAAGTACGGCAGCCACATTGACTTGGAATACATGTTCCTGATGGAACACGACAAGGTGGCTTTCAACTTTGACGATTCTGATTTTGAATACGGCTCCGATGACGGTGTCAATTTCCACCACCGTCTGCGCCTGGGCTACACGACTCAAGTGTTCCCCTTCTTCGGGCTTTCGGTGGGCGGCACCCTCAATCTCGCAGCCCAGGGCTATGGCGAAAAGATCCTGGTAAAGCCCTTTAGCGAATACCACGACGACTTCGGCCATAAAGGGGATAAATTCCGCTTCTGGCCCGGATTCTACGCCGGCATTACCGTCGGAAGGTTCTAGAACTTGGCGGGGGATACTTCGGTGCCCTCGTTTCCTATTTTTGTTAAGGTGCAGTTTACCTGAACGCGGGAATTTGTTTGAAATTTTTTATTGGTACAATTGCTTTGATTGCCTCCCTGGCGGCCTCTCTTGCTTTTGCGCAAGGGACGACAGGTTCCGCGCAGTCCCCTCCCGGCTCTACAACCGCCGATTCCGCAAAGGTCGTGGGCATCGTCTTCAACGGCGTGGTGCAGGACAGTTCCTTTGCCGTGGGCGAAAAGCTCAACGTCGAAATTCTCGAATCCGGCGAGGCGCTCCAGACCACCGTGGGCACGCCTTTCAGCGTGATTCTCCCCGAAGACACCCTTTGGAATATCTGCGTCACCAATTCCGACACGGCAGGGGCCGAGAAGGAAAAATGTTACGAACTCAAGTATGTCGGCGCAGAACGTGCCTTTTCCCAGGCCCTGGGCGACGGATTTGCTTTGGGTGAAGGGGAAAGCCTTCCCCTCGTTCCTGCTGATTGTCATCCCCGCGAAGGCGGGGATCTCCAATCATCATCCGCTACCCCTTCGAGCGGGGACACACCACCTAAAGGTGGCCATGCCCACATAAGCGCTGAAGCGCTAAGTGGTCAAAGGCCGCAACGCCCCGACTCCGCTAGCGACATGAACGTCGATTCCCTCCTTGCCGCAGGCAACAATGGCAAGGTCACCGAACTCAAGAAGGTGGTGGTGCAGCTGCGGCGCCGCCCCAAGCGCAGCCCCGGCGAGTCCGTGGTGTCGGCCAAGTCCATCAAGCGCATGCCGAGCCTCGCCGAGGCCGACGTCATCAAGAGTATCCAGGCTCTCCCGGGAGTGGTCGCCAGTTCCGATTTCAGTTCCAAGATTTACGTTCGAGGCGGCGCCGCGGACCAGAACCTGTTCCTGTTTGACAATGCCGTGGTCTATTCTCCGGTCCATTTCTTCGGTCTGTTCAGCACTTTCCTGGTAGAAGGTATCGACGATGTGAAGTTCTACAAGAGTGGTTTTCCGGCCCAATACGGCAACCGCTTGAGTTCGGTACTCAAGATGGACGGCCGAGCGGGCGGGCAAGATACCGTCGATGAATGGTTCAGCAAGAGCAGCATCAAGATAAGCACCTTCGCCGCCCAGCTCCATACCGAAGGCCATCAGGGCCCCGCCCGCTGGGTAGTGGCGGGGCGCACCACCTACATCGGCTATGTGCTGGACCTGTGCAACGCTATCGGGCTTCTGGACCTTGATCTGGACTATGAGTTTACGGACCTGCAGGGAACGTTCCTTTACAACCTGACAGACGATACCCGCTTCAAGTTCAGCTTTTATGTAGGCAAGGACGTGCTGGCCTTTGACCCTCTTTACGTGGACTGGGGGAACGTGGCGATTCCTCTCGGGATATACCACCGTTTTAACGGTAACTGGGATTACAATTCCACATACGCCTTCAGCCGTTTTTACCAGAACATGGAAATATCGGACCTGATGTCCATCAGCATGAACCTGATGACCTTTTCGGGCAAGCAGTGGCTCAACTACCGCGGCGTCAAGGACCACGTGATAACCGGCGGTTACGAACTGGAATATACCTACGACCGCCTGGGAGAGCGGGTTTCTGACACCAAGCTGGAAGACAAGCAGAGGCCTTTCCACCATGTGGGCTACCTCCAAGATGCCTGGAAGGTTACTCCCAATTATTTGCTGCAATACGGTGCGCGATTCAACTACCAGACGGCGGCTAAGCATTTTGGTGTAGAACCCAGGGCGTCCTTGACAGTGAACCTGGACGAAACCAAGACGGTTGAATTTTATGGTGGTTACTATTTGCAATACTTGAATTCCATCATGTTCAGCGATCAGGAAACCTTGAACGAGTTTTACTACCCGGCCACCACGGACAATTACGGCAAGCAGATGAAACCCGCTTCGTCGTGGTTGTTTGCCACGGAATACAGCCACAAGAATCTGTTCGACGGCTACGACGCCACCGTCGGGCTCTATTACAAGACCCAGAGTGACCTCAAGACATTTGCCATGGATTCGGACTCCACCGAAGACGACAGCGAGGCCTCTGCCAATTCCCAAAGCATGGTCATGGCGGATTATTTCGGCACGGCGTCGGGCTATTCTTTCGGTTACGAGCTCTCGCTCCGCAAGGATAGGGGCTGGTGGTTTGGCGGAATCAACTGGAGCCAGAGCATAAGCGTTATCCGCTCCGACGACGGAACCAAGGCCTATTATCCCAGCTGGCACCAACCCTACGCCCTGAAGCTGGACGCGGGCATCAACTGGAAAGGCGACGAGGACGCCCTGAAAAAGCACCCGGTCAAGGGCCGTTATTTCCGCTCCTCCATTGTCCTCAAGTATTCGGCGGGCATGCCCATTACGGGATACAAGGGGTATTTCTACCGGGAAGATTTAGGAAACAGGAATTATTCCGACAACATCGTGGTGGTACAGGGTAGTCGCAATGCAGAAAGGCAAACCGACTACTTCCGCGTAGATGTGAAGGTCATCGACATCGGCCGTGAAAACAAGTGGAATTTCAGCTGGACCATCATCAACCTGACCAACCACGACAATATGTTCTACTCCGTCTACGACACCCGCGAGAACCCGCCTGAATATAACGAAATATACCAGTTCCCCTTTTTACCGATTATGCTGAGTTATGAGTATTATTTCTAGAGTGATTAGTGGTTGGTGGTTAGTGGTTGGGGTGTTTCTCACAGCCTGCGGGGATTTTCATGGGCCCTGGGAATACTACCCCCACACCACGGAAATCTATGCAGGCGTTTACACCTACGGATACATTATGGAGGGCGAGTCCCCGCGAATCTGTTTTTCCAAGATGTATGAACTGGAAGAAGCCTCGGCAGAAAACTTCGCGTTCTATGACAGCGCCAAGGTGACGGTCTTCGACACCACGGCAAAATCCGCTCCCGTGCAGCTTGTCCCCGAAACGGGCAAGCCCAACTGTTTCGTGGCGGATTCGTTGGGCCTTGTGGGCAAGGCTGGCTATTCCTACAAGATGGAGGCGTTCTTCAAGTGGGACAGTTCCGGCGAAAAGGTTTCTACCACCTATAAGGCCGTTGCTACTATCCCCAAGAAATTCTCCGTCAAGAAGGTGAAAATCCCCCAGCAAGACGGCAAGACCAAGGATGTGGCCTTGAACGGCAAAGGGTTTGAAACGAAATTCTTGACATTCCCCAGGGACATGGATATCTACAAGTTTTACACGGAACACGACAAGAATTTGGGCGGCGTGCTGGTGACGCTGACCTACGACAACGTGAACGGTGGCGAATCCATGAACACCACCATCCACAAGATGCTTTCTAACTTTGCGAACAAGGATTCCGCCGGCTTTGTTTTCTCCCTGAGCAACAGCCTTGAAAACACCAAGAGGCTGGGGTACAACGACAATTGGACCATAGGCGGCTACAATAGCGCCGACACCATTTTCGTGTCGAACATCTCTTTCCCCATAGGGGAATCGGTGCTCCATTTTTATGCCACCGACAGCGCCTACATGGATTACGAGGACTATGTTTTGGAAGCTCTGGAAGACCCCCGGGTGGTTCCCGTGTCCAACATCGAAAACGGCATGGGCGTTTTTTCGGGCATGAAACGGGTGGATATTCCCGTAAAAATCAAGGGCGATGACTACCTGGAATTTGAATACATCAGGAGCGCCTCCTGCAAGCAGGCCGGCGACGACCCCGATGACGAGGAGGGCTGGAAAAACAGGGCCTGCAGGCTGTACCAGGATGTTTATTGTTCGGGAATGCCTTATGGGGATTCGGCGGCTGGCGGTACAGATTTGGTTACGGCCAATTCGAAGGCTGGTGCCTATTTTGCGGAAGGCGACTACCTGATGAACGAGACCTGCTACCCCTCCCTGGTCAAGGCCGCCATGATGCTGGATACTACCAAGTGGTCCGTGTTCCTGCCCGATACGATTGATGCCAAGGACAAGTCAAACGCCTACGCCGACGGCCTCAAGCGTTACTGCGTGGCAGGCAACTTCGAAAGCAACAAGATTGCGGACTGTTCAAGCCTCAAGAAGGACTGCCTGGAAAGCACCGAAAAGAACGACTGCAAGGAGTATTTCTGGGAATGGTGCGCCGACAGGGACTGGGATTACGGGAGGTTCCCCCAGTGTAAATCCGCCCTGGTGAGTCGCTACTACATAGAAGAACAAAAATCCCCCGTCTTGGCGAGGGAGGTGGAGCGTATCTGTAAGGAACACCAGCCTGCGGTTTGCAAAAACTGGTGAACGGTCTACACCAGGTCCCAGCCGCCGAAACCGCGGATGTCGGCGACACCACCGGCAAAAGGCGGATAAGCGGGTAGGGCGAGGTCAATGCCGCCTGCCCACGGCATAATGATTCCTACGGCGTTTTCTTCTTCTGAAACCAATTCGTCGCCCCAGGGATCGGTGCAGATAAACCTATAGGGTTCGTAATAGGTGGCGAAAGCAGAGGAAATAGCGGTGGCCATAGAGAAAGCGATAAATATGGTTTTCATGATAGACTCCTTTTTTTGTATTTTATAAGAAAAAGGTTGAAACAGGAGGTTTCGTATGCAGTCAAGACTCAAAGAAGCCGTTGTGCTCGCCGTCGCCATTCTCGGGCTGGGTACTTTCCTCTATTGCGCCATGATTCACGTGAAGGACCGTGACCGCATGGTGTTTGTGCGGGGGCTTGCCGAGCGTGAAGTGCCTGCCGATTATGTAATATGGCCTATCGTGTTCAAGGAAGCGGGCAACGACCTTTCGGCCCTGTACGAGACGGTCCAGGCAAAGACCCGGACCTTGGAGAAGTTCCTTTTGGACAACGGGGTCGCCCAAGAAGAAATCACCAAGGCGTCTCCCGATATTATGGATACCCAGAGCGAACTGTATACCAGTGAAAAACGCCCCTTCCGCTATGTGGTGACCATGTCGCTGACGGTGGCCTCCAAGAATGTGGACAAGGTTCGCGAACTCATGGGCAAGCAGGGCGAGCTCTTGAAACAGGGAATCGCCTTTAGCGAAGGGGATTTCCGTTACCGCAAGATTTACAGCTTTAACGGGCTCAACGCCATCAAGCCCGAAATGATTGAAGAGGCCAACAAGGACGCCCGTGCCGCCGCCGAAAAATTCGCCAAGGATTCCAGGAGCAAGCTGGGCAAAATCAAGACGGCAACCCAGGGGCTGTTCTCTATTGAGGACCGTGACGAAAATACGCCCTTTGTCAAGAAGGTTCGTGTGGTCACCAACGTGCAGTATTTCTTGGAAGACTAGTCGCTAACGGCGTGATTGAAAAATGAAGTTCAAGAGCATTGAAAAAATCCATTCCGGGAAGTTCATTACCCGTTACGACCTCCATTACGAAACGGCAAGCGGCAAGCCGGTTACCTACGAGATGATCAGCCGTGAACCGAACGTCAAGAGTATTGAAGACCTGCGGCGCCACAAAAATAACGCTGTGGTCCTGATAATGCACGACGAGTCCGGCGAAAAACTGCTGCTGTGCAAGGAATTCCGCATGGCGGTGGGGGAGCAGGTGGTGAATTTCCCTGCGGGACTCATAGACGAGGGCGAAACGGTAGAGCAGGCTGCTGCCCGTGAACTGCGCGAAGAAACGGGGCTGACCCTTTTGCGCATAGACGAAACCTGGAAAGAAAGTTATTCCGCCATCGGCTTTGCCAACGAGTTGAACGTGGTTGTGGTCGGTGTAGCCTGTGGTGAAATCAGACCCAGCGATTCCGAGCGTGAAGAAATCGATGCCGCCTGGTACAGCAAGGAACAAGTGCGGCAACTGCTAAAGACGGAGCGCTTTGCGGCGAGAACCCAGGCTTATTGTATCCTGTGGAGCAGAAACTAGGTTTTCTCTTATTCGTCGATAGAAAATAATTTTCCCGAAAGCATTAGCCGGAGGGACTTTGCAAGAGAAGGCTTGTTCAACAGTTTTTCCGTATCCACGTCCTTCTTTTCGCCGTCTATGTCGAAGGCCAGAGTGGCGCCGTTGTCGGTAACATCCATTTTGACCTTCGCTCCCATGACAATGGGAACGTTTACGTCGTCGTGGCCTGCAGGGAACCCGCACGGGACAGGGATGTTGTATTTCTTCAGGTACCTGGAAAGCATTTCCTCGGTGGTTTCATAATTCAGGTCCGTCCCGGAATCCACGAATTCTCCGAGGACAACGCCCTTCACGTTTTCCATGACGCCGTGAAGTTCCAGTGCGTTGAACATGCGGTCGATGTTGTGCAGGGATTCGCCCACTTCTTCCATGAACAAGATGATTCCATCGCCGGAGAACACGTCGATGTCGCTTGCATCTACCAGCGGAACGAATTTGGCCATGTTGCCGCCCACGAGAATCCCTTCGGCTTTTCCCTTTTGGTTGAACTTGTGCTTGGGAACCTTATAGGTAGGCACGGTGCCCTTGAGCAGGTCCCGCAAGAGGGTGCTGTTGTCGTCTTTTCCGCGGGTCTTTCCGATAAACGAACTCATGGTGCCGTAGCCGCCACGGTTGCTCAAGGTGGCCTTGATGCTTGTGTCCTTGAGGGCTTCAATGAAGTCGTCGGCCCGCTCCTGGGCGGTGCCTGCATACTTGCCCGCGTCCAGCTTGCCCACGTTCTTGCCGATAACGGGTTCAAAACCCCATTCCTTCAAGACGGCCGCCGTGTTCTGGATGTTCGAATCGGGCGTGGAGTAGGAGGGCGAAAGGAGTGCCACCTTGTCGCCTTTTTTGAGGAAGGCGGGGGCAGTGCATTCGGCAAGGGGATCCGCCTTGCCTTGGTCAGAGGCGCTGCTGGAGCTGTCGTCGGAGCAGGCGGTGAACAGGAGCCCGGAAAGGGCGATGGTCAATGCGGCGCAGACCGCGCTACGGAAGTAATTAGTTCTAAATATGGACTTTAGTTCTAAACATGGACTTAGCTTTGTGCACAATATAGAAATATGGGACAACAGTTGATTATTTCCAGTGAGACGGTGACATTTTTTGTGGGTTCGGGTGTTTTAAATATGTAATTTTGGTGCAACTTAACGCAGAAGAATATGACAAGATTGAAATTTTTGCCCTTTGTCCTTTTGGTGCTGTTCCTTTCGGGATTGGCCCTTGCCGATTACGATTCGGAAATCCGAGACCTGAAACAGCAAAAGGAAAAGCTGAATTCCGAAATCCAGAAGCTGACCCGGCAGATTGCCTCTACGGATTCCCTGCTTAGGGCGGATGATTCCCGCTACAAGAAGTTGCAGGCCCGCTACAGCGAAGATTCGGAGCGCCGCCGTGCCGAAATTGACAGCCTGAACGTGAAAATCCGGGGCGTGGCCGCCCAGCTGCAAGAAGAACGGCAGAAACAGGCCCGCGCCAAGAACCGAAACGACAACGTGGCCGCCAAGCGCAAGGCCTTGCGTTCGGCCATGCTTTCTATATGCAAGCAGCTGGAACGGCAGGTGGCCATGACGGTGCCTTGGGAACGGGATGCCAGGCTGGAACGGGTCCGCTCACTCGCTCGCGACATTGAAAGCGGGAGCGCCGCCGAAGAAGAAAGCTTTTCCCGTATCAAGGCGGTTATCCAGCAAGAAATCAAGTTCGGCGACGAGGTGGCTATTGTGAATGCGCCCCTTACCCGCAAGAACGGCGAATTGATTAACGCCCAGATTCTGCGGATTGGTAACCAGTGGATGGTCTATAGCGATGAAAACGGAACTGTTTACGGGAGCCTGGTGCGCCGTGCAAGCAAGGGAAAAATCACCTACGAGTGGAACGAAAACCTGGAACTGTGGGAACGTGAAATTATCCGCTACGCGATAGACGTGAAACTGGCCAAGAAACCGCCCCAGATTATCGCCATGCCTGTCACCCTTTCTGTGGTAGGAGGCGAGAGATGAATTCGGAATTCGGAATTCGGAATTCGGAATGGCTGTCAAGAACAATGATGGCTCTATTCCTGTTGTTTATTATGCCGAACCTCTCTTGGGGTGCAAAAAAGAAGGATGCCGAAGAGCAGGCCCGCATCCAGGATTCCCTGAAGCAGGTGGAAATCCTGAACCTTCAGCGCGAAATCGAAAGCCTTGCCCGTATCCGCTTGCAAAAAGCCGACTCTCTAGAAAAACTGGAAGCGGCCCACTGGAACAAGCGTTACGCCGAATCCCAGCTGACCGAGGAACATCAGGTGGAGACCCGCGAACTGGACGGACGCTACACAAAGCTCTCTACGGATCTGGGCCGCGTAAGCGAAGAAGTCCAGGCCAGCAAGGATGTTACCGCCGAAGCCGAAGAAACGGCCAAGGCCGAAGAAGATGCTTTCGAGGCTTTTAATACCCAGGTGAGACTTTCCATAGACAAGTCCCTGGACGAGATTACGGGAGATTACCCCGTGGGCATGGGGGAGAGACTTATTTCCCTGAACAAGGCCCAGCGGGAAATGGCAAAGAAAAAGCCGAACACCTTGCCTGCCCTGAGGTATTATCTGAACGATCTGCTCGCCCGGCACGAGATGACCTACACCCAGTCTTTCGGTCCTGAAAAGTCCCAGGTGGGGAGTCGCACTGACGTGGAGGTTTACCGCATGCGCCTCGGGACGGTGTTCCTGGGCGAGGCGGCTACGGACAACGGTGAGATTCAGGCGCTCCTGCGGACGGGCGCCTTGCAGGGCAAACGCTACGAATGGAACTCCACGCTTCCTGCCGACATGGCGGAATCGATTCGTGCCGCCATCAACAACGCCTATTCGGGACTTTCCAAATCGAGCACTGTCCAGGTGGATGTCCCGATGGACTTGCTCCAGAACAAGGCAATCAAGAATTCCATCAGCAACAAGGGTGACGAATCGCTCAAGACGCAGTTTGCGGAATGGTTCAAGAAGGGCGGTATCGTGATGTACCCGCTCTTTTTGGTGGCGTTCTTTGCACTGCTCCTTGCGGCGGAGCGCTTTATTGTGCTCATGTACCGCGGACACTTGGGCAAGCGTTTCATGATCCGCTTGAACATGCTTGTTCAGAACTCCCGTTACGAGGAAGCCGCCAACCTGTGCCTGCAGCGCGGCACGAGTCTTGCCATGGTTCTTTTTGCGGTGCTCAACAAGGCGAACGACACTCGTGAAAATGCGGAACGTTCCTTGCAAGAGGCCCTGCTTCGGGAACAACCCAAACTGGAACGCCGCATGGGACTCTTGGCCGCCATGGGCACCATCGCGCCCCTTCTTGGCCTCTTGGGAACGGTGACGGGTATTATCACCTTGTTCACCGTCATCACCGAGGTTGGCACCAACGACGCCCGCGTGCTTGCCGGCGGTATCTCCGAAGCCCTGGTCACT
This sequence comes from Fibrobacter sp., assembly GCA_016295375.1. GTDB lineage: Bacteria > Fibrobacterota > Fibrobacteria > Fibrobacterales > Fibrobacteraceae > Fibrobacter. Next base: position 29,704 of record JAEDLI010000003.1, read on the forward strand.
ACGGAAACGGGCCTTGTCATCGCCATTCCCGTGATGATTATTCACGGGCTTTTGAGTGAAAAAATTGAGAAGGTCACCAGCGAACTTTACATGCAGAGCATGGCCCTATTGAACAGGATTTTCGACAAGGAAAAATGAGCAATTCCTTCTACGTATTCGTTGAATCCCTAAAAAGCACGTACCAGGCCGGTGGCGTGGTGATGCTCCCCATTCTGCTGGTGGGAACTGTCGGATTCTACTACCTGTTTTACAGCTGGTTCCGTATTGGCTCTGACTTTTTCAGGCAAGATGTCCAGAAGGTCATCAAGAACCTGCGTCACGACCTGAATGAAGGCGGTGTCGAAAAGGCCATGTCCCGGTTGGAAAAACGCCGTGGAATTTTGGCCAGCGAACTCCGTTACGCCATTGAACATGCGCAAAAGAATCCCGAAAGATTCCGCGACATTATGCAGGTGCGCATGCTGGGGACGCTACGCCACATGAAAAAGGGAAGCCACATCGTGGCGGTAATGGCGGCGGCAGCCCCGCTGCTCGGGCTTTTGGGAACGGTGACGGGCATGGTCTCCACCTTCGAGGTGATTACCTTGTACGGAAACCAGAACCCGGTCCTTATGGCCGACGGAATTTCGGAAGCCCTTATTTCTACCCAGAGCGGGCTCCTGGTGGCGTTCCCCTTGACCTTGCTGAGACAGCGTCTGGATGAGCGTGTAGAAATTTTGACCCAGGACTTGAAACTCGGGGCCACGATTATTGACAATTATTTTATAGGGTAATTATGGAATTTAACCTGCCGAGCAGAAAGAAAAAGGATATGGGCATCGAGATGGGCCCCCTGATGGACATCGTGTTCATCTTGCTTATCTTTTTTGTGGTCACGTCGTCCTTTACCCGCGAAACCGGCGTGGATGTGACCAAGCCGCAGGCCCAGACGGCAAGCCAGCTGGAAAAGGAAAACCTGCTCATCGCCATTACCCGCGAAGGAACCATCCACATGAACGAACGCCAGGTGGATTTGGCAAGCCTGCGGGATATCTTGAAACAGTCCCTCTCGAAAAATCCCGACAGGGAGGCTGTGGTCATTGCCGACAAGGGGGCAGAAACAGGCGTGCTGGTACAGGTCATTGACATGTGCAATCTGGCCGGAGTCAAGAAGGTGTCCATCGCGGCCCAAGCGGAATAGTTTCGATGTGTAATGTGAAATGTGAGGTGAGTGTGAATGTGTCATCTTCGTCACGGAACAGGTCCGGGATAAACTGGCGAGGATCTACTAGACGATTCTTTCGTCACTCACAACTCATAACTCATAACTACAATGCGTAAGATTCTAAGGAAAATAATTAAGCGGTCTCTGCTTCTCCTGGCGGCGGTGCTTTGTAGCCTGCTGCTGGTATTTTCCGTGACTCTTGCCAACATGTTTCTGACCGGAAAAATCTTCCACGAAAAAAAGTACACCAAGACGGAAGTTTCCGTAAAGAAAGTGGAAGAAATGGAAAAGAAGGTGGAAAAGAAAAAGCCTTCCCGCAAGCCGGAGCGGCAAAAGACCACTTCCCGCACGCCCAAGGCGGGCCCGCGTCTTGCCATGAACCTTGGGGTGGCTTCGGGTACGGCAGGGGCTGCCATTAACGAAGAACTGGTAGCGGATTTTCGCGGGGGCGCCATGTCCAGCGAAAAGGGCGATGTAGATAAAAAACCCGAAAGCAAATCCATGCCCAATTTCCAGGTGCCACCGCAAATTCGGGACCGGGAAATTGACGCTACGCTTCGCCTGAGTTTTTGTGTAGACGTGGGCGGGCGCGCCTATGATATCCGCATTATCGAGGAATCTCCTGCAGGTTCCGGGCTTGCCGCCGCCGGTCGCGAGGCTCTTAGCCGCATGACTTTTGCCCCTGCAGAAAAAGACGGCAAGGCGGTGGCGTTTTGCGGAATGGAACAGCCTTTCGAGGTGAAGTTTAGGGACTGATTTAGACGAAAGAACGGCACTGCGTGCCTACAGACGAGAGACGAAAGATTTATAATGACGCTTTGCGCAAAGAGCTTGAAAAAGATGAAGAAAGTGAAGTTGAGCATATTCGATTGGTTGTGCTGCGGGTTTCGTTCAGCATCACTCTCGTCTCTCGTCTCTCGTCTCTCGTCTATTTTCTTTCTTGCCATTCCCGCTTTTGCCGCGCAGTCTTCTTACGACCTGCTGGAGCGCGCCAACGCCCTTTACCGCAACGGGAAATTCAACCAGGCCATCATCCTGTATCACAAGGCCGAAGAACGCGGTGCCGATCCCACGGCCACAAGTTTCAATATCGCCAACAGTTATTACCAGATGGAAAAATATCCCGAGGCGGCGGCCGCCTACCGCAAGACGGTGGATTTTTCAGACGGGGCGTTTTCCCCTGCGCTGTTCAATATGGCCAGCGTCTATTTCCGCCTGAAACAGTATCCCGAATGTATCGCCGCTTACCACAGGGCGTTGAAGCTGGAGCCCAACAACATTTCGGGATGGCTCTACCTGGGGGAGGCCTACAGCAAGGTAGGCGACAAGGTGGGGGCTCTCCGTTCGGTAGAAAAGGCCTACCAGCTGGACCCTAACGACCTGAGCATCGTCTATCAGCTTTCGGAGGCGAACATCGCCATGGACGATTACGACCGTGCCGTAGAAATTGTCCGCAAGGGCTACACGGCACACCCCGAAGAGGTGGATTTTCTGGTCTATCTCGGGGATGTTTTCCGCATGAACAAACAGTATGAGCAGAGTGCGGGTCATTACCGCGAAGCCCTGGGCGTGCGCCCTGACGACGTGAATGTTATGTACAAGCTGGCCGATGTCTTGGCCGAAGACAACAAGCCCTTTGTAGCCATGGACATTCTGAACAACATCCTGCAAATCAAGCCGGACTTTTCCGATGCCGCCATTTTCCTCGGGAACCTGGCCTACGATACCAGGTTCCTGGACCGTGCAGAGTACGCCTACGAGCTGGCGGCCAAAAAAGGAAACGCCGAAGCTATTTATGGTCTCAAGAACATGGCCTACGATGCCATGGCGAAAAAGCGAACCGACGAGGCCCGCCGTTTATTGCTGTTGGCGCAAAAATACTATCCGGGTGACCAGTCTTTAAAGGCGGACTTGCTGGAACTGGAACAGTAGTTCGCCAGTTTTACAAAAGCTACACCGCCGAAAGCAGCAGAATAGCCAGCACCTGCCCGCTTAAAATTCGGAGCAGCATGGTCAAAGGATAGACAGAGGCATACCCGATGTTCACCGCTTCGCTGTCCGCCTGGCTGTTGGCAAAGGCCAGGGCCGGAGGGTCCGTGGTGGCGCCTGCCAGCACGCCGCAGAGCGAAAGGTAGTTCACCTTGAAAACTAGGTGCCCCACCACTGCCATGATGGCAAGTGGGAAGAAGGTGATGATGGCCGCAAGCCCCATGTAGTAGAGCCCGTCGCCGTTCAGGAGCACTTCGAAGAATTTGATGCCTGCGTTCAGGCCCACGCAGCTCAGGAAAAGCGTAAGGCCGAACTCACGGAGCATCAGGTTTGCGCTGTTGGCCATGAAAAAGTTCAGGGGCCCGATCTTGCGCTTGCGGCTTAGGAGGATGGCCACAATCAGCGGGCCGCCTGCAAGCCCAAGCTTTAGTGGGGTGGGCATCCCGGGAATGGCGAAGGGGATGCTGCCTACGATGACTCCCAGGAAGATTCCCAGGAACGCGGGCAGAATTTCAGGGTAGTCCAGGGCGGTCAGGGAGTTGCCCAATTTTTGGGTCACCGCGTCCAGCCCCGAAGCGGGGCCGACGATTTTCAGTTTGTCGGCGAACTTGATGCGCAAATCTAATCGGCCCGTAAACTTGAAGCCGCTCCGGGTCACGCGGCTTACGGTCACGCCAAAGCGTTCTGCCAGGGCCAGGGAACCGATGGTGCGGCCCAGTATTTTCTTGTTGGTCACGAGTACGGTTCGCACCTGGATGGGTTCCGCATTCTTGGCGGGGATGGCGGTGATGGGCGTGTCCAGGCGCTTGCCGATAATCTTTTCCATGGCGGCTACGGCTTCGGGCATTCCCACGATATGTACCTTGTCGCCCTTTTCGATGATGGTCTTTTCGTTAGGGGTGAAGATTTCTTCGCCCCGCAAGAGTCGGGTCACCACCACCCCGCTGGAAATCAGGTCAGGGATTTCTTTCAGCATGATTCCGTACAGATTCTGGTTGTCTACCGTAAGGCTGCAGGATTCGATTTCTTTGGTAGTGGCGGCGATTTCGTCGGCGTAGTCGCTTGCCGCCTTAGCAGGGTTTTGCCGGAATATGACCCGCATGAGAATCATCACCAAAATAATACCGATAACACCGAAGGGGTAGGCCACAGCATAGCCGATTCCTGTAAGGGAGGTGTCTACTCCGGCGGCGGCAAATGCCGAGTTGGCGGCTCCCAGGGACGGAGTGTTGGTGACGGCACCGCAAAGCATGCCGATAAGTACGGGCACGTTGTCGTGCATGCTAGTAAAGAAGTAGAGGCAGAGGGTCGCGATAACGCCCAGCAGTACGATTCCTACAGACAGAATGTTCAGCACCAGCCCGTGCCTACGTATGGAATCTATGAATCCGGGACCCACCTGCATGCCGATGGTATAGACGAACAGGATAAGGCCGAATTCCTGGATAAAGTGGAGTACATTTCCTTCGACGCGGAGTCCTAAATGCCCAAGCAAAATGCCCACAAAGAGCGCACCTGCACCGCCAAGGCTAATGCCCTTGACCTTGATTTTTCCGACCATGAGGCCGACTGCCGCCGTGAGGGCAATCGCCACAACTTGTTGCCCTACCGAGGGCTGGGTGAATAGATTGATAAGCCAGGTCATAGTTAGGGAATAGGGGTTAGGATCTAGGGGCTAGGTGTTAGGTGATAGGTTGTAGGTATTGGGTAGTAGGTTTTAGGTAGTAGGGCTGCGGGTCACAAGAAGTGTCATCCTGAGCCACGTACGTTGCGAAGGCTCCAGCCTAAAAAAATAACAACTAACTCCACTGGAGGGGTGTAGCTATTTCTTGATGCAACGGACAGAGGCGAAAATGTTCTTGTTGAAGTGTTCGTAGGCGATTCCGGAGTCGGTAATGCGGACAAGGTAAGCCCTGGAATCGTCGTAGCTGTCGCTTGTCCAGAAGCTGGCGCTTACGCCCTTGTCGGCGAAGTTTCCGTCGTAGTACTTGAATCCGGCGAAGAGGGCGTTAAAACCGTTGGCGTTTTTGAGTGCGGTGGGATCGCTTGCGCCGAAGGCCACCTTGAAGTCTTCCACGGTGGGGAGTGCCCAACCTGTGGGGCATACGTTACCCGTTGCGGAGGCGAAGGTGTACAGGCGTCCATCCGTATTGCAGTTGTCGTGGTTGTTGGCGTAGCACACGCTTGAATCCGGAGTAAACACGTCCAGGTTTTCGGCCATCCAGGTCTTTCCGCCCAGCGTTACGGTCTTGTAGGTCTTCTCGGGGCAGGCGAGAGTGTGGCCGTTCTCGTTGTAGGTGCAGTCCCGGTTGTCGTTGCAGGCGGTAAAGACAACGGCGGTGAATGCGACGAGGGCTGTGGTGGCAAGTGTTTTAAGAATCGATTTCATGAGAACTCCTTTGAAGGTGCCTTGGGGCTTTTTTGTTTTCGGTGACAAAGATAAAACATGATTTTGATATTGACTAATAAATAATTTTTTCATTTTTAATCACTTTTTTTGATGATTTTTTTCAAAAATCCCTGTTTTACCCTTCTGTATCCTGATTTTATTGTTTATATTTGTGTTATAAAAATTTTTGATGAATTGGAGTTTTTATGGAACTGACCCATATCAAGTACTTTCTGGAAGTGGCACGTACCGAACACGTGACCCAGAGCGCCAAGAACCTGTGCATTGTGCAGCCTGCGCTGACTCATGCCATCCACAAGCTAGAAGACGAACTGGGGGTCAAGCTTTTCAAGTCCAGTGGCCGTAACATCAAGCTTACCGAAGCGGGAGACTACTTCTACAAAAAGGTGAAGCCACTTTACGAAGACATCGAGGCCCTGCCCGCCCGCCTTCGCGCCAAGTCCGACAAGCAGGCCATTACCGTGAGCCTCAAGGTTCTTGCGGCTTCTTCCTTTGTGACCAATGCGGTTATCCAGTACAAGAAAAACGCTCCGGCGCTCCGTTTCTACCTGGTGCAGAAAGAGGAATCGTCCCTGTACGACATTTCCATTCAGACCTTTGCCAACTACCGCCCGCAGGAAAATCCCGACGAAGAGGTTTTTGTCTGCTCCGAGAACATCTACCTCGCCGTTCCCAATACGGCGGAATACAAGAAGCGCGACAGTATCTCGCTACATGAACTGGGCGACACCAACTTTATAGGTCTCTACGGCTCCAAGCAACTCCACACCATCTGTGAAGATTACTGTAAGCGCATAGGCTTCCAGGCTCACCTGATTTTCGAAAGCGACAACGCCCTTATGGTAAAAGACGCCATCGCAGGCGGCCTGGGCGTGGGATTCTGGCCCGAATTTTCTTGGGGTAAGGTGGACAACCGCAGAATCAAGCTCCTGAAGATTACCGATATCGAATTCAAGCGCGATATTGTGGTGACGCTCCTCCGCGGCAAGCAGGACAATTCCCACATCGAAGGGTTCTACAAGTTCCTGGTAAACCAGCTGAAGCGTTCTGCCGGCCGCAAGAAAGAATGACCTTTTAAGAAGCGGCTTGCCGGTGGACAATGGCTGAAAGAGGTGTATCCTACAGTAGTAGGGGACTTCCTTTTATGAAACGGACTGTTTCATAAAAGGAATAATTTTGTAAAATAATGCAAAATAATTGTGAAATTTAAATAAAAACAAATGTTTTGTTGCATATACTATTGACTTTTGGGGAAAATAGTCGTACATATATTTACGATGAAACCGATAGTCGAATATTCCGATTTCCGTCAGTACATGCTGGACTACTACGAAGAACGTAAGCGCCGTTCCGTTTTTTCGTGGCGCGAGTTCTCCAAGATAGCGGGGTTCACCTCGTCTTCTTACATGAAGGTAGTCTGCGATGGCAAGAGCAAGCTCTCCCGTATCGGCGTAGAACGCACGGGGGCCGCCATGGGCCTCGTGGGTTTCGAGATGGATTATTTCCGCGCCATGGTGGAATTCGGTCAGGCCGCCACCGAAGAAAAAAAGAAGGGTGCCTACGAAAATATGCTCGCCATTGCCAAGGTCCACAAGGTCCGCGTGCTAGAAGGCGACCTGTTCGAGTTTTACGATTCCTGGCAGAACCCCGTTGTACGTGAACTTGCCCCGCTGATGCCGGGCGCCACTCCGGGCGAAATCGCCAAGAAATGCTACCCCGAAATGACCGCGGCAGAAGTCCAGCAGAGCCTGAACTTCCTCATGAAGGCGGGTCTCCTGAAGAAGGCGGGGGACAGCGCTTTCGTGCAGGCAGAAACATCCATCACAGGAACGCCGGACGCCACGCGGCTTGCACTCAGGGGAATGCATCGCCAGATGTCCAAGCTTGCCACCCCTGCGTTGGATCTGCCAGTTGAACAGCGCAACTTCAGCGGAGTGACCATGGGAGTGTCCCGCGAAAGTTACGAACGCATCGTGAAGGTGCTGGACGAATGCCGCCGCCAAATTATCGCCATCGCGGCAGACGACAAAAACATCGACCAGGTGTACCGCCTGAACCTCCAACTCTTCCCCTTGACCAAAAACGTGAAGGAGGGCGAAAATGAATAAGCCATTCCTCTTGTTTTTATTCGCGCTATTTTTCCTTGCGACCTTCTTGGGCACAGGATGCGCCGATTCCACGAGCGGTCTTGCGGGTACCGCCGAAGAAACTAATGAAATGGCCGAAGGTCAAGGGTCGGTATCCTCCGCTTCCGAACCGTCCTCTAGTTCCGAAAGCCCCAACAAGGCGGAACTTTCTTCCAGTTCCCTGATGGTTTCTCCCGGCGTGGAAAGTTCCAGTAACACTGTAGAGCAGAGCTCCTCCGGTGCAGAAAACGATTCCAACCCTGCTCATAGCGAATCCACTCCCGTTTCGGGCAGAGACCCCAACAGCTTTATCGCCCAATACGGAATCCCGGACCTCCATTACGACAATTCTGTCCTCGCGGCAACGGTTGTCCGGAACAAGACCGATACGGCCCCTTCAACCAGCGAAGGCGACAACAACAGTTCCTCGTTGGACTTCGATAAGCCCGGAATCTACAAGCTTCCCGACGAGAAAATAGAAGGGATGAAATCAATCCAGAACAAAATCGAAGAACTCAAGGCCGGTGGAACCTGCAGCGCCGACGGTGCTGAAGATTACAGCGCCTATGTACTGGTGGTCGCAGGCGACGGAAGGCCAAACGTCTTGACTGCGGTCAGTGCAAACTCCATGACGGTTACCGTCGTAGAAATGGAAGGCTGCAGTTATTCGACAGAAAAAAAAACTCTATGCATTCCTGTTTGTTTACTGCAGTAATGTAAACCTTGAAGCCGAAATCGTCAAGGAAACGAAGACAATAGAAAAACCGTCAGGCAAATGCATCGACCTGGACTTTAGTACGGGATGGGTGAATAGACAGTACTAAAAAAGGAGCAACAGAATGAAACTGAAATTCACGAAATTCGGCTGCGGGCTTGCCGTGGCTACGCTCACCTTTGCCCTTGCCGCCTGTGACGACAGCAGCAGCGGGCCTTCGGACAACGAACAGGGACTTGTCACCAATTGCATCAAGCCGCAGAGCTCCGCATCCGTTGAAGAAAGTTCCTCTTCCATTGTAGAATCCAGTTCCGGCGTGCAGGCTGAAACCTGCCGCCACATCACCAACGAGCAGGACCCTGCAAAAAAATGGCTGTGCGAAGAAGCGGAATACACCATCGCACAGGACTGCGCAAAGGAACTTATCTACATGTGCATCGATAATCGCTGGAATCCTGTGGACAACTGCGATCCCGACAAGGCCATGTGCGGCTTCGACAACTACGAGATGTGCATTGAGACCGGCGTCAAGCAGTTCTGTCTCGATACCGCCTGGGTTGACGAGTCCTGCGACCCGGAGGTACACGGCTACACGAGGTTTCTCCACAAGTACACCAACCCCGAAGACCCTAGGGACGACTCCTTTTCCGAAAGCCGGTATTTCTGCGAAAACGGGAAATGGACAGAAGAAAAGCTTGTCCATGGAGCCTGCGACGCGGGAATGGATTGCGTCGCCCCCAAACTCTAAGGATTACGTCGGCTATTTTCGCCAGCTTTCCATAATCTTCATGCAACCGGTCAGGAGTTCCGCGGAGCGCTCCTTATCGCCGGTTTCTACGTAGCAACGGAACTCCGGAGCGTTTCCGCTGGGCCGCAGGTGCACGATATCGCCGGAATCGAATTCCATGCGGTAACCGTCGGTCTCGTCGATGGAGACGACATCTCCGTGGAAAGGAGCGGGCATGTTTCCCGCAGCGTCGGGCTTTGCAAAACGGTTCGGTTTTGCGGTAAGGGAGCCGAAGAGTTTCTTGCCCAGTTTCTGCTCGCGGATTTCGGCTAGCTTTGCCTTAGAGGTTTCCGTCGGGAATTCCTTGAGACGGTCGCTAAGCGTAAAGCGCTTGGGGAGCTTTTTCAGCAGGTCCACCACGCACATCCGCTCTTCCCGGACACGCACCATCACGGCAAGCATCGGGAGCAGGGCGTCACGGGTGGGGAGCGCCGGCAAGGTGCGGGTCACCCGCGTCTCGTTACCGCTGCTGTCACGTTCCGCAAATTCACGGGTCAAGTCCGTCTGCAGCAAGAAGCCTCCGTTGGCCTCGTAACCGGCGACACTTGTGGCAGGGTCGGCACTGACCACCAGGCTTTCCATGCCAGCGATTACGTAGGGGCTGCCTATGCGGGTGCGGCAAATCTTTTCGAAGCTTCCAGATTTTTCAAGCGACGTGTTGCAACTCACGGGAGTTGCAATGCGCTGGATACCCAGCGCCTGGGCAGCGAGGATGCCCAGCACGTCGCCCCTGAGCCACATGCCGGTATCGTCCGCCAAAAGCGGCCGGTCGGAATCCCCGTCGGTACTGAAGATGGCGTCCACAAAATCTTTGTGGGCAAAATCCCGAGCCAGTTCTTCGTCTTCTTTACGGATGGCTTCGGTATCTACCGGAATAAACGTCTCGCTCCTGGCAAAAGGCTTTACGGTAGCGCCCAGGCTTTCCAGAACCTTCACCACGATGTCGCGGCCCACAGCGGAATGCTGATAGACCCCGATGGTAAGCCCCGAAAGGGCCTTGCTCCCGAAAAACGCAGGGTAGCGTTTCAGGTAATTTTCTTCGGCCTCGACTTCAACCGTCGGCAGTTCCGGCGCCGCCTTCAACATGCCATCCACATCAAAAATCGCCTCGTCAAAATCAACGGACTGAGAAACGATTCCCTGTTCGTCTTTCTTGGTGATTTCGCCCTGGGGGTGGTTAAACTTGATGCCGTTACGGTCTGCAGGAATGTGGCTCCCCGTCACCATAATGGTGGGGAGTGCCTTGTCGATACCGTACAGTGCAATGGCCGGGCTCGGGATACGACCGCAATAGACCACCTTCCAGGCGCTGTCCTTTCCCGCTTGCACCAGGGCTTTCAGAATCCGTTCGGTACTGGGCCGCAGGTCGCCTGCAATGGCGATGGTGTGTTCGCACTGGTAGTTGGTCGCGCAATACTTGATAAAGGAGCGGGCATACACGTAGCACACCCGGTCCGTCATGGCGGTCACTAGCCCGCGGGCACCGCTGGTACCGAATGCCACGCCGGACTCTTTCATTACCTCTTGCATCGTAACGTTCATAAAAACCTCTTGCCGTTATTTCTCGGCTTTCTACAAAAATAAAAAATCCCGACCCAAGAGGCCGGGATCATTTTCAAGCAAATAGCCTTTTCTTATTCGGCAAACTTTTCCAGTTTGCGGGCAATCTTGCGGGCATTCTTGAGGAACTTCTTCTTGGCAAGTTCAGCAGAAGAGGAGGCCTTCTTGTAGAGAGGCGTAGAGTATTCGCCGCCTTCTAGGCAGGATTCGTAATAAGTCTGATACTCATCGCAAATTTCGCCTTCGCCCAATGTCGAAACACAAGCGTCATAGGAATCTTTATACGAATCGCACAAAGGATTGTCGCTCGAACTTCCCTTGCCCTTGATGGCGGCGAACAGGGAATCCATCATGTCTTCGACGCAATCCTCGAATCCCTTCTCGTTGGACTTTTCATATTCATCGGCCACGGAAATCTTGACACCGTCGGCTCCCTCTACCCTGTCAATATCGAAATACTCACCATATTCGCTCTTGCAGGTGCTCTTGGTCACGTCGCCAGATTCTTCGGACAGGCTGCAGGTCTTTCCGCCAGAAGAAACATCCAGGGCCAGTTCCCTGTTTTCATCGGACTTGTTTACGGTCTTGAAATTCACCGAAAGTGTCTGGTCCGCAAACTTGAAGGTGATATTCTTCTTGGACTGATTGGAAACCTCGACCTGATAGGCCTTGTAGGTCTTGGCAATCTTTTCCATGCCGGAGGAATCCTCCTTGAACAGCTTGCTGAAGCCAGGAACATTGCCGTCACCGCTAATCAAGTTGCCGATAAAGGATGTCATGAATTTGGAATTGGTAAAGTCATCGAAATCTTCTTCTGTCCTGTTAAACTTAATGGTCGTCTTGATGCTGGTGCCAGAAATTTTGATGGTTACATCGGGGTAATCTTCCAGGTCTTCTTCGTCCAGGCAGAACGAATCCATCATGGCGTCGGTATATTCCTCAACGAAGGCTTCCATTTCCTCTTCGGTCATGTCTTTCATCATCTCCATGATTTCCTCTTCGGTCAATTCCTTTGGAGCTGTGACTTCGCTGCAGGGCTTGTAGCAGGTGGATGCCTTCTTTTCGGAACTGTAACTGCAGTAGGTAGATTTCCAGGTGCCATCCAGCTTACCAGCCTTGCCGCCCACATACATCTGCCCATTGGTGGAATACTCTTCGTCCCAGTCATCATAGACGAACACGACCAACGTATCGCCAACGAATTCGTATTTCATGAAATTGGAATCCGCGCCGAAATCGACGGATTTCCAGGCGTATTCGAGAGTGACCTCGTCCCTTACGCACATTTCCTCGGTTAGTTGGCTTATAGCCGTGGCCGTCTGCTTTTCTTCGTCCACGATGAGAGTCCCGGACTGTTCAATGACTTCGCTGTTTCCGCTGTCCGAACTACTGTCATCGCTACAGGCGAAGAAAAACGCCGATGTAACGGTCAACAAGAGAGTTAAACTCTTTTTCATTTGGAAATTCTCCTTTTTTAGGTTATTTGCACACAAAGCTAGAATATTGCATGCTTAATTTCAATATCTTTTTTTTGAATTTCGAGGATTTTCGCTTTTTTACTGTTTTTTTTTGACAATTTTACGATTGTAGCTCCCTGGTTTTGGAATAATTTCACTTTTTTATTAGACGGTTAAACTTTTTTTTACTATCTTTGGTGCGGACTAAGTAAAGGAGATAACTATGACCAAAGCTACTGCAAAAACGACAAAGGCCCCCGCTGCCAAGAAGGCTGCGGTAAAGGCCGCCCCGGCCAAGAAGACCGCCACTAAGGCTGCCGCCCCCAAGGCCGCCAAGCCTGCTGCCGAGAAGAAGGCTGCCGTTAAGGCTGCTCCGGCAAAGAAAGCCGCCCCCAAGGCCTCCAAGAAGGTTGCCGTGGTGTTCGAAGCCAACTGCCCCCTGGCCACTACCGTTTCCGTTGCCGGTTCCTTCAACAACTGGGCTATCGACAAGGATATGCTCAAGAAGGACAAGAAGACTGGTCTCTGGGTCGGCAAGGTCACCCTCGACGCCGGCGTTTACGAATACAAGTTCGTCTGCGACGGTCAGTACTGGGACGAAGGCGACAACAAGATCAAGCACGTCTAATTCGTTTATAGCAAATCAAAAGCGCGCTGGACATTGTGTCCAGCTTTTTTTTGCGGTAGTGGGGGGAGGTTTCCCCCTCGGCGAAGCCTGTAGTCTTCGCCTGCCCCCTCTCCTAGGGGCTCAGCCCCTAAAACCCCGAGTTGCTGGTACGGCGATTCGACAATTTGTTATAGCTAGATTCTATCGCCAACCATAATTAAATAGCATGCATTTATGCCTTGACGAAGGGAAGTTCTTACCCTATTTTATTTCCTATAAGATTGGTGGGGATTATAAAATGGTTTGTGATTCCCAATGCTTTCGAAGGAGCGCCTATGAGTACTGAATGTCGAATGCCGAGAGGCATTCTGAAAACGAACTAGCCGGAAGCCTTTTGTCCTTGAGGCTTTGCAGGTTAGAAAAAAAAGCCTAAGGATATTTCAAAAAAAATTAGCGAGCGAAGGGTCCTCATGGGACCCGGTTGCCCGCTGCAACCTAAAAGGAATTTTTAGCATGACAACACAGAACAAGCTCCATTTTGAAACTCTTCAGCTCCATGTAGGCCAGGAAGCATCTAGTCCAGCGGTAATTTTCATCATTAGGAAATAAACGCGGGTCTGGATCCTTTGACTTCGCTTACGCTCCGCTCAGGATGACACTTTTTGTACGGAGAATACAATGATTGATTTTGAATACTACAACCCTGCAAAAATCATTTTCGGCGATCACAGCGAACAGAAACTGAAATTGCTTTTGGCCGCACACGGCGTAAAGTCGCTCCAACTCGTTTACAGCGGCGACTTTATCAAGGCCCTCGGCATTTACGATGTCATCAAGGACGCCGTCGCCGAACTGGGCATCCGTTTTTCCGAAAACGGGAACGTGGTGCCGAACCCGTCCATCGATTTGGTACGCGAGCTGGTAGAGCAGGGCAAACAAAACCAGGTGGACTTTGTGCTGGCCGTAGGCGGCGGAAGTTCCATAGATACCGCAAAGGCGGTGGCGCTCGGAATACCTTACGAAGGGGACGTGTGGGATTTCTTCGAAAGGGGAATTTCACCCGAAAAGGTATTACCGATAGGCGTCATCGCCACTACGGCATCCAGCGGTTCCGAAACATCCAACGCGGCCATCCTTTCGAGCGGGCAGTGGAAGCTTGGTTTCGAAGACGACCGCATCATTCCGAAGTTCGCCATCATGAATCCGAAATACACGGTGGGCCTGTCGGCGTACCAGACCTTCGTGGGCATCGCGGACGTGCTTTCGCACCTGCTGGAGCGCTATTTCTCCGACGAGAAATTTTCCGACACCACGGACTACCTGATCGAAGGCGCCATCCGTGCCTTGCTCGTGAACGCAGACAAGCTCATCGCCAACCAGAAAGACGTCAACGCCCGCGGAGAAATCCAGTGGCTCGCCAGTGTGGCCCACGGCGGATTTTTGGATGCGGGACGTCGTGCCGACTGGGGTTCGCACCGAATCGAGCACGAACTTTCGGCTCAGTACAACATCACCCACGGCGAAGGTATGGCCGTTGTCACCGTTGCTTGGACCAAGTACATGGCAAAGAAAAATCCCTGGAGGCTCGCGCTCCTCGCAAGCCGGATATTCGGTGTGGATACCTTCAACTACAGCGAAACAGAACGGGCCTACATCCTGTCCGAAAAACTGACGGCATTCTTCAAGAAACTGCACCTGGCCACAACCCTTGCAGAACTGAAAATCGATGATCGGGATTTCGACTCCATGGCCGCCCGCGCCACGCGCAACGGCAAGGTCGGCCACTACGTGCCGCTAGACGCTGCCGCCATCAAGGACATCTTGAAAATCGCGCTGTAAAACGCTAAGAAAGTTTGGCTTGTGCTCTAGAGTTAAAGAAAACGTGATATTTGCAAAAAAGAGGTGGTTTTCTAAAGAGAAGTTAGGTCGGTTATCTGATTTTTTTAAATTAGTTAGTGATTAACCATGGCTTTGGCCTAAACACTAACCAATTTATTATGAAATTCAAACGCATTCTTCTCAAGCTCAGTGGCGAAGCCCTCGCAGGCGAAAAGGGCCACGGTATCGACAACCAGATTCTCTCCGACATGGCAGAGGAAATTGCCTCCATCGTCAAGCAGGGCGTGCAGGTTGCCCTCGTGATTGGCGGCGGCAACCTTGTCCGTGGCATTTCCGCTTCTGCAGGTGGCATGAACCGCGCCCAGGGCGATGCCATGGGTATGCTCGGCACCGTGATGAACGGCCTCGCCATGCAGGACGCCCTCGACAAGCAGGGAATCGACTCCGTAGTGATGTCCGCCATCCGCATGGAACCGGTCTGCGAATTCTTCGACCGCCGCAAGGCACTCAAGCTCCTCTCCGCGGGCTCCGTCGTCATCTTCTCTGCAGGCACGGGCAACCCCTTCTTCACTACCGACAGCTGTGCCGCCCTCCGTGCCATCGAAAGCGAATGCGACGTCATCATGAAGGCCACCAAGGTGGACGGTATCTACACCACAGATCCTGTGAAGGACCCGACTGCTACCCGGTTCGACGACATCAGCTACAAGGAAGTCATTTCCCGCGGTCTCAAGGTCATGGATACCGCAGCGGTCGCCCTCTGCATGGAAAACAACATGCCCATCTTCGTGTTCAAGATGGAAAAGGGCAATTTGACCCGTGCGGCTATCGAAGGTGACCTCGGCACCCTGGTTCACTGTTAACCCTCTTCGTCATCCCCGGCTTGACCGGGGATCTTTACGCGGTACTTTCTAGAGATTTTTACTTATATTTAACTTCAGAACGAAACATTAACCTTTTACCTAGTAACTAGTAACTGATAACTACTATGGCAGACTACACCGAAAAAATGGACAAGGCCATCGAGGCCACCGAACGTGAATTTTCCAAGATCCGCGCAGGCCAGGCAAGCCCCGCGATTCTGAACGATGTACGCATCGACTACTATGGCACGCCCACCCCGATTTCTCAGGTGGCAAAGATTTCCGTGCCCGAACCTCGCATGCTGCTGGTGACCCCTTGGGAAAAGCAGCTGGTCGATACCATCGACAAGGCGATCCTCGCCGCTAACATCGGCGTGACCCCCATGAAGGACGGCAACTGCATCCGCGTGACGCTCCCCATCCTTACCTCTGAACGTCGTCAGGAACTGGCCAAGGTGGCCCGCAAGCACGCCGAAGAAGGTCGTGTGGCTATCCGCAACATCCGTCGCGACGCCAACGATGCCATCAAGAAGAACAAGGAAATGCCCGAAGACGAAGTCAAGAAGCAGCAGGACGAAATCCAGAAGGCTACCGACAAGTATATCGCAAAGATTGACGCTCTCCTTGCCGAAAAGGAAGCGGACCTCCTGAAGGTGTAGTCCGGAGCAGCAGTGGCTAACCAGCTGAGACATGTTGCTATCATCATGGACGGCAACGGGCGTTGGGCCCGCAGCCGCGGTTTGGAGCGTTTTCTGGGGCACCGCAAGGGGACCCAGGCCACCATCGATGCTGTTGAAGTGGGCGTGAACCTCAAGCTGGAACACATGACGCTTTACGTGTTCAGTTCCGAGAACTGGGGCCGTCCCAGCAAGGAAGTAGATTACCTGATGAACCTCCTCATCGAGATGGTGGTAAAGGAAATCCCCGACCTCATGGAAAAGAACGTGAAGCTCACGGTCATCGGGAATATGGAACGCCTGCCAGAGAAACCCCGCGCAAGTCTCCAGTCTGCCATCGACAAGACAGCGAACAACACGGGCATGCAGTTGAACCTGGCCATCTCGTACGGTGGACGGCTCGAAATCGTGGATGCGGCGAAGGCCATTGCCACGCAAGTGCAGTCGGGCACGCTCAAGGTTGAGGATATCGACGAGACTGTATTTGCAAAGAATTTGTACTTAAAGGGCGCTCCCGATCCGGATCTGGTCATCCGTACCGGCGGTGAATTTAGGCTTTCGAACTACCTGCTCTGGCAGGCGGCCTACAGCGAGTTCTATGTGACGGATACGCTTTGGCCCGACTTTACCAAAGAGGAGTTCCTGAAGGCTGTGGAGTTTTTCAAAACCCGCGAAAGAAGGTTTGGGAAGGTGTTGCATGAGTAATTTGGCTCAGCGTTTGATAACGGCGTTTATCGCCATTCCGATAGTGTTCTTTTTGCTGTGGTTCAGCGACTACAGCCGTATCGGGCTTATGTGCTTCTTGGCTGGCGTGGGCGCCTGGGAATGGGCGGGCATGGCCTCCAAGATGTACAAGGGGCCGGACACCCGCTATCTTTCTTTTGCGTCGTCCTTGGCTTTGACCCTTGCATGGACGCTCTCCAAGGGCGGCTATTTTGGGCTTCCTGCCGTGCCATACGTGGTGGGCATGACCTTCCTGGTGATTTTTGCCATTTACATCGGTGTGGCCTACGCCAAGGTAGAAATTGACCATCTGTTTCCCTGGCTGGTGATGCAGTTGGGAGCTCCGCTATACGTGGGCCTCTGGGGCGGCATGAACGTGCTTATGATGGGCAACGGCCAGGGTTTTGAACATTGCTATGCCTTTATCTTGGTGATGACATCTGTGTGGATGTGCGACACGGTGGCCTATTTCTTCGGAAAATTCGCCGCAGGCAAGGGCCCCTTCGGGCGTCACCCCTTTGCACCCAGCATCAGCCCCAAGAAAACTTGGGAAGGAAGTGTTGCAGGTTCTGTTGCCACCATTGCCTGGGTGGCCTACTGGGCCAAGTGCAGCGCCGCCCTCGGTTGCTTTAGCGTAGAAATTGACTGGACCCGGGCCGTTATTCTCGGCGTGCTCGTCACGGTGGCGGGCCAGGCTGGCGACCTCTTGATGAGTGCCCTTAAGCGCTGGAGCGGCACCAAGGATTCCGGCAACTTGTTCGTGGGTCATGGCGGAGTGCTTGATCGCTGCGATTCGTTCTACCTCGCAGCCCCTGCCCTTTACCTGCTCATGGATTTTTTCAAGAATATTGCTTAATAGGTGGACTTTATGAAATCCAAGTTTCTTGTCGGGGCGTGCGCTTTGGTGATGGCCCTTGGTTTTACCGCATGTGATGACAGCAGTTCTGCAAGTTCTGATACGGGTACGACGACTACGGAACCCGGTGGAAGCGACAACGCTAAGGATAACGCCAATCCTGGCGACATCTGCGGAGCCAAGCCCGAAGCTGGGTGCAACTTCAAGAAAGAAGACAAGGTCTGGAAGTTCATATACAAGGACTGGAATTACATTGACATTTACACATGGACCGATGATTCCACTGTTGAATTCAAGGAATGCATGAACGCCTACCACATGGATAGGAACGATTCGACCTACACGAATGTGACTCGTGACGAAATGTTCGAGAAGGTGATGGCTGATTGTGAGTCCTTCGCTGATACCGAAGGCGGAAACTAAGGAATTGTGACTATGAAAAACGTTGTTCTTTTGGGCGCTACCGGTTCTATCGGAACCTCTAGCGTTGATGTGATTTTGCAACACTCCGATATTTTCAAGCTGTATGCCGTTGCCGCCAACAGCAGCGTGGCGAAGGTGGCCGAAATTGTGCGCAAGTTCAAGGTGGAACGCGTGTGCATGTTCGACCCGAATGCCGCGAAGGAGTTGGAAAAGGAATTGGGCATGCCTGTGCTTGCCGGCATGGAAGGCCTGTGCGAACTGGCCGCCGACCCCAAGGCCGATATCATCATCAACGCCCTGATGGGTGCTGTGGGTTGCCTTCCCACCATTACCGCTATCGAACACGGAAAGCATGTGGCCCTTGCCAACAAAGAGACCATGGTCATGGCGGGCCCTGTCATTTGGGACAAGTTGACCGAAAATCCCAAGTCATTCATCACTCCGATTGACTCTGAACACAGCGCCATTTTCCAGTGCCTTTCTGGACGCCCAGAAAAGGAAGTGGAGTTCCTGGAAATCACCGCTTCGGGCGGCCCTTTCCGGGAATGGCCTATTGAAAAGTTTGAATCCATTACCGTGGCCGACGCCCTGAATCACCCGGTGTGGAGCATGGGCAAGAAGATTACCATCGACTCTGCTTCCATGATGAACAAGGGCCTGGAAGTTCTGGAAGCCCATTTCTTGTTCCACATTCCTTACGAACAGATCAAGGTGGTGGTTCACCCCCAGTCCATGGTGCATTCTCTGGTGCAGTTCCGGGATGGTTCCTTGATGGCTCAGCTGGGCGCTCCCGACATGCGCATTCCTATCCAGGTGGCCCTTACCTGGCCCGACCGCCTGCCGCTGGAGACCAAGCGTCTGGACCTGCCGACGCTTGCGAAACTGACCTTCTTCGAGCCGGACTTTAACAAGTTCCGCTGTCTCGCTCTGGCATTTGAAGCGGGACGTCGTGGCGGTATTGTTCCGGCCATGATGAACGCTGCCAACGAGGTGCTGGTAGACGCCTTCCTCAAGGGGAACCTGAAGTTTACCGACATCCCGAAGCATGTGGAAACCATCATGGCGGGCGCTCCTACGGTTTCTGGCCACCTGACCCTGGACCAGGTTCTCGAAGCCGACGCCGAAGCCCGCAAATTGACCGCTGCGCTTATCAAATAGTTGATTTCTACATTTTGCCTCGATGGAATCTATTCTTGACAATGTTTTGATGTTTGTGCTGGGCCTTATCGGGCTGAGTTTTCTCGTGACCATTCACGAGTTGGGCCATTTTTTGGTGGCCAAGTGGAATAATGTCAAGGTGAACACTTTCAGTATCGGCTTTGGCAAAAAACTTATCAAGTTCCGCCACGGCGAAACGGAATATTGTATTTCGGCAATCCCCTTTGGCGGTTACGTGGCCATGGCGGGGGAGAACCCCGACACGTTAAAGGACGGGCAGGTTCCGGACGAACGTGATTTTGTGGCGAAATCGGTGGGCGCTCGCGCGTCGATTGCATTTGCGGGCCCATTCATCAATATCGCATTTGCCTTTATCCTGCTGATGGTTCTTTATATGGTCGGCGTCGAAGAACCGGCAACGAACGATTTGATTGTGGGCTTTGTTGCGAAGGATTCTCCGGCGCTTGCCGCAGGTATTGAACCAGGTGATACCATTACCGAAATCAATGGCAAGCCTACTCATGGCTGGGACGATTTCCGCGAACAGATCGGCGTAAGCCTTGGGGCGAGCGTTCCGCTTACCGTGCACCGCGGCGGCGAACCGCTCTCGATTACGGTCGTGCCCGAAGAACTTGTGATTCCGGCGCAAGATTCTACCAGCTCCGAAATTGCGATGGGTATCGGCGATATCGGTATTTACCCGCGCAACCGCGTGATTGTACGCTTGCCTCCTGTAGCGGGCTCTGCAGCCGAAAAGGCGGGCCTTGCCGTGGGCGATACCATCTTTGAAATTAACGGCGAACATATTTCCCGCTACGAAGAAGTCGTGCGCATCATCGACGGTAGCAAGGGCGAACCCGTGAACATCACCGTTATCCGTAACGGCGATACGCTTACCAATTCGCTCACTCCCGTGTACAACGAGGAATACAAGCGCTACATGGTCGGTATCCAGATGGGCTACGTGCTCTTCCGCGAAACGAAGATTGTGCGTCGCGGCCCTGTCGAGGCGTTTACCAAGACTTGTGCCACTAGCTGGAAAATGACCACGAGTATTTTCCGCTATTTCAAGCGCATGTTCCAGGGACAGGTGAAGGTCGACGCGTTCTCCGGTCCGGTCTCCATTGTCGCCGTGATGGGTAACGTGTGGATGAGCGGCTTCCAGGAATTCCTGATGCTCCTTGCGCTCATTAGCATAAACCTGGGCGTCATGAACCTGCTTCCGCTCGCCATTACCGACGGAGGCCTGCTCATGTTCCTCGGAATCGAGAAACTGCGTGGCAAGCCGCTTTCCACCAAGACGCAAACGGTCATTCAGAATGTGGCAGCCGCGTTCTTTATCAGTTTCTTCGTGTTCATTACGATTCTTGACTTTAGCAAACTTTCGCTGTTTTTGAAATGACAACGAACATGTCATCCCCGCGGAGGCGTAGTAACGCCGGAGTCGAAGGATCCAGCTCGACAATGTCATCCTGGAGTGACCGTAGGTCGCGATAGGATCCACTCAGGTTTTCTCATGTGTGACACATCTGTCATCTGAGAACTGTCATGCCGCACTTGTTGCGTCATCGCCTTTTTTTATTTTAAAAAAAACAGGAATTCTTATGATCGATAACGAAATTGAAAATCGCAGCAAGGTCATCGTGCGCACGAGCATCGTGGGTATCGCGACAAACGTGGTGCTTTCGGCATTCAAGGCCGCCATCGGCTTTATCACGGGTTCCATCGCCGTCACGCTTGATGCGGTGAACAACCTTTCCGACGCGCTCTCCTCGGTCATTACCATCGTGGGCGCAAAACTTGCGAATAAACTTCCCGACAAGAAACACCCGCTGGGTTACGGGCGCATCGAGTACCTGAGCGCCATGATTGTGGCCGCCATCGTGCTGTATGCGGGCGGAACCTCCGCCGTAGAATCCGTCAAGAAAATCATAACCCCCGAAGCCGCCGACTATTCTACGGTCTCGCTGGTAATTATCGCCGCTGCCGTGGTGGTAAAACTCGTGCTCGGCAAGTATGTTAAACGCCAGGGCGAACGCGTGAATTCCGGTGCGCTGGTGGCATCGGGTGCCGATGCCTTGTTCGACGCTATCTTGTCTGCTTCGGTGCTTGCTTCTGCAATCGTGTTCGTGACGACGGGCGTTTCGTTCGAAGCCTACGTGGGCGTGCTGATTTCTTTGTTCATCATCAAGTCCGGCATCGAGATGCTCAAGGATACGCTGGACGATATCTTGGGCAAACGCGCCGACAAGGAAACCGTCAAGCAAATCAAGGCCATCCTCACCTCCGAAGAGCCCGTGCGCGGCGCCTACGACTTGATTCTGAACGATTACGGCCCGAACAAGTCCATCGGCTCGGTGCACCTGGAACTGCCCGACACCGTGACTGTCGAGGAACTGGACGTGCTTACGCGCAAGTTGCAGAGCCGCGTGTACAAGGAAACGGGAATCCTGCTCGCAGGCGTGGGCGTGTATTCGCACAACACCAAGAACGACGAAGCCGCCGACATTCGGAACAAAGTATTGCATATCGTGAAGGCCTACGAATGGGCGCTCCAGATGCACGGCTTTTACGTGGATCTGCAGGAACGCTCAATGCGCTTTGACGTGGTCATGAGTTTCGCCGTTGCCCCCGAAGAAGGCGTTGCGACCCTCACCAAGGAAGTCGGCGAAGCCTACCCCGAATACAGCGTTCACATCGCCCCCGATGTGGACGTGGGGTAAAAAAACTTGACAATGGATAAAAATTATTTATTTTATATCTATGCCGAGTTTGTTTTTCAAAATACGTTTTTTGGCGTGTTCCGCGCTTGTTTTGCTTTGCGCTTGTGACGATATTGTTTCGTCTAGCGAAACTTACAGTCAAAGGTGCAGCGATAATTCCAACATCGAAGGTTATGCCGCTGATTTTGGCGGTTATAAAAAAGGCAAGAAAATCCCTTTCAAGCATTCAGACGGCTACCTGTTTTCCCTTACTGTTACCGAGAGGGAAAATTCCATTGACCACATTTGCCAAAAACACTTGGTTACAACGCTGGAATCGGCATACCCCATCTATTCCATTTTGCTTGCCTCTCAGGCCCCCACCTTTTATTATAGTGAAGAAGACAAAAAGAACGGTGGAAATGTCGACGTGGTTTTCGGGCAGTACACTTTTTCGCTCATGAATCCTCTCGCTCGCGAAAAAATGCAAAGCCTCGATTCTTCTTACATCGACACCATGAAAATCAATGGAATCGTATACACGGGTGTCGCCGTAAGCAACGGAAAAAAGTACAAGCAACCCAACAATGAAAATTATTACAACAGCACTGTAGAATCTGGCGCCAAGCTTTACTACAATACAAAAAAGGGAATCTTGAAAATCGAGCTGGAAGACGGTAGTTACATTTCGATCAACGAGGAGGACGATTAATGAAAAATAAGTACCTCCGAGCATTTTTCTGCACAATTAGCCTCGCTATTCCGGCTTTCTTTGCGGCGTGCGGCGAAGGCAATGATTTGCCCGAATTCACCGAAGACATGCAGGTTCTGTGGAATGCCGAAAAGGACTTCAGCAAGGATTCCGTCATTTATCTCGCTGACTCCGTCAAATTTGTCGACAAGTTGTTTCAATCCGCCGAGTTTGGGGTAAAAGAAACGCCTTTTGTGGATTATAAAGCCAAGGCGATGGCATCCGCTATCAATATCGGGCTATATGTAGCTCCCAACTCTGACGGAGGATCCGTCCAAATTGTTTGTCACCCGAATCAGACTCGGTTTGATATTAACGATATCGGGAAAAATCCGAAAATTATTTTTGAAGAACCTCGCTTCCCCGCAAAAAACAAAGAAGACTATTCGTTAAAATTTATGGATTCCTTAAAGGTGATCGATTCCACCTTCTACGACATACTGTATTTCAGCGTGCCTGATAGCGGCATGAATCTTTGCAATATTTCTGCATTCTACTATGGAATTCATGACGGCGTTGTCAGGGTTGTTAGCAGGAACGGTGTCGAATTAAACCGCGTTTCTGCACAAGTTTACGAAAATGCCGAAGACCGCAGGGCTGAAGAACGCGCTCTGGCCGATTCTATAGCGCAGGCTGTTGCAGATTCCATTGCTCAGGCAGTCGTCGATTCCATTATCAAGGCAAACACACCCTCCGAAAAAGACAGCACAGATGACAACGCGGAAATCGAAATTCCCCAAGAAATTGTTGACTTGGCCGATTCCGTCGCAAACTGCATCAAAAAGGCGTATTCCGAAGGTTCGCTTTCTGCGATAAAGAATTGCAAAATATAGTCGATAAGCAAGGCCTTGAAATAAGGGATCGACTTTATGAAATTAAAAAAATTGGATCACAAACTAACAGTCTGTAAAGTAGCGGACGTTAGTGATGTCGATACGGGTAAGGATTTTTCTCTTATAGGTATCCTTTCGAAACTCTCGGCTATTATTGCAGAAAATGGCGTTGGAATTTTTGCGATATCCACTTTCAATACGGATTATATCCCTGTGAAAGCCGAAAATTTCGAGAAAGTACCGAAGGCCGCTGCTTCGGAATCGCTTGCGACGAACGCTACATTCTCGTGAGCGAATACGGCAAGAACGGCGCCGATGCTGAAATCGTCGTATTCAATAAACGGTAACGGCCTCTGAAAACTCATTTTGGCGGTGTAAATTCCATAATAAACTCGTTGCAGGTTTGTTTGTAGTCATCCTCGACCGTCAGGGAGGGGATCCATTTTTTTGATAAATATAGAATGTCTTGGCGCTGGGCGAGATGACTTGGCAATCTCTAGCTGTTTTTATAGATTATAGCAACAAACTATATCGCAGTGGATTAGGTATGAACATTCTGATTCTTTCGGGTAGCCCGCGCAAGGGCGGCAATACGAATTTATTGGTGGATGCGTTCGTGAAGGGCGCTTCGCAAAAGCATCAAGTCGAAGTCGTCTCTGTTCACGAGTACAAAATCAATCCTTGCGTCGGTTGCAATTCGTGCTTTGCCCGCGAAGACCACAAGTGCTGCCAGAAAGACGACATGCAGGCTGTCTACGAGAAAGCCGCTGCCGCCGAGATGCTCGTGATTGCGTCTCCCGTGTATTTCTATGGTCTGAGTGCGCAACTCAAGGCTGTCATCGACCGATTCCACAATCCGATTCGCGATACGTTCCACATCCACAAGATGGCCTTGCTCTTGGTCGGTGCCGCCTCGC
>JAEDLI010000143.1 GCA_016295375.1 Fibrobacter sp.
TTTACAAGATCAAACACCTCTCCTGAAAAACCCTAGCGAAACGCCCTCCAATTTGCTAAAATTGGGTCCATGACTGGAAAACAAGTCAAGGACCGCTCCCTTATCAGTCTTTCTTGGCCCCTTATCCTGACCTTTGCCGTCGGGATTTTCCAACCCATGATGGACAGCTGGTTCCTTTCCCGCACCTCGGAAACGGCAGCCGCCGGCGTAGGCGCGTTAATGCCCATCATCGCCACCATCTTTACCGCCCTCCACGCGTTTTCCCAGGCAGGCGCAAGCATTACCTCCCAGTACATCGGTGCAAGGCAAAGTAGCCACGCCAGGACTACACAGACCCTGGTACTTGTGGGCAGCTTTTTGCTCGGCATTTCCATTACTCTCCTGGTGTTTCCCCTTTCGGGCACCATCGTCTCCCTGATGGGCCTTACCGACGACACGGCCCTATATGCGAACCAATTCCTTTCCGTAGTGGCCTTCGGCTTTGCCTTCCGGGCCCTGCAGGCCACCCTCATTGCCTTAATCGCCACCCACGGCCTTACCATCTGGAACCTGATCAGCAACGTACTTACCATTGTGAGTAACGCCGTGCTGAACTACATCTTCTTGGAAGGACTTTTTGGCCTCCCAAAAATGGGCGTTTACGGCGTGGCCCTGGCCACAGGCATTTCTTGGGGACTGGCTTCGTTCATGCTCTGGCTAGTGTTGCGTTTCAAGATTCGCCATAAAACAAACAGGCGGGACCTTGTTCGTTCCAGGATTATCTTGCCCGACTGGATTCGTATCGGGCTTCCCGCAGCCGCAGAACCCATCAGTTTCCAGCTGTTCCAGGTGTTCATCACCGCCATGGTGGTCTATGTTGGTACCACCGCCATAACGGCCCGCGTCTTTGCGGGGAACTTCTCTGCAGTGTCTTGCATTTTGGGAATCGGTTTGGGCAGCGGAAACCAGATTCTCGTAGCCCACCTGGTGGGCGCTCACGAATACGACCGGGCCTCTGAAAAAATAAAACGCACATTTATCATCGGAAGCATTAGCGGGCTTTTTTTCTCCATTGCGGTGGCCCTCTGTGGCGAGCATCTTATCGGCATTTTCTCCAAGGATCCCGAAGTGATTCGTCTGGGCTGCATCTGCCTCTGGTGCGATGTAGCGTTGCAGCCGTTTAAAGCCGTCAACTTCATTATCACCTCGTCTCTCCGCGCCATCGGAGATTCCAAGTTTCCCGCTATCGTCGGAAGCGCCATGATGTGGACTCTGGGCGTGGGCACCGCACTGTTCCTCGCCTTCGGGCTGAAACTTGGGTTAGCGGGGCTCTGGCTCGGCATGGCCAGCGACGAATTTTACCGCTCCATCGCCAACTTCTGGCGCTGGAAAAGCGGCCGCTGGAAAACCAAGGCCGTGGTATAAAGGACTCAAAAAAAAACACTGGTTTTCAACAACCAGTGTTTTGTATTTTGGCCGGCATGAATTTTACTAACGCCTGGTGCAAAGCACACTTGACCACTCCCCTACCCACTCCGGCGGGCAAAAACCCTGCCGCCCTGTACCTGGGCATGGCGAACATCCACGACGAAATGCTGTTGGAGCGCATCCGCTTTATGCACGACGGACCCGTTTTCCCCTGCCCCATGACCGAAGCCGAATTGCTCCGGACCATACGCAAAAACTTCGCAAGCGAAGCGGAAGCCCTGCAAGAAAGCAAGGTCAACTCCTGGGAATCGGAGCCGGTCATCAACCTGGTGGATTCGCTACTAGACAAGGCCCTGGAGCAAAACGCCAGCGACATCCACCTGGAACCCACCGAAAAGGAACTGAAGGTACGGTTCCGCATCGACGGACTGCTGCAATTCCACAGAAGCCTGCCCCCATGGTTAAAGGACCCGGTACTTGTGCGGCTAAAACTCCTGGCCCAAGTGGACATTACAGACAAGCGAATTTCCCATGACGGGAGTTTCAAGTTCCAGGGCGTCTCGGGAACGGTGCGGGTCCGGCTCAGCACCCTGCCGGTACAGCACGGCGAGACCTGCGTACTGCGGCTTTTACCCGCCAAGGACGAAGGCGGCACCCTTGGCGACCTGGAATTCAGCCCGAAAATTCTTGCAGAACTCCGGCGTATCTTTGCCATGCCTCAGGGGCTGTTCCTGATAACAGGCCCCACCGGCAGCGGCAAGACCACCACGCTGTACGCGGGCCTGCGTGAAATCATCCAGAAAAAGATAAATGTCACCACCATCGAAGATCCGGTGGAATACAGCCTCAATGGCGCGAACCAGGTGCAGGTCAACGAAAAATGCGGGTTCACCTTCGCCGCAGCGCTCCGCGCCATACTCCGGCAAGACCCCGACGTGATTCTGGTAGGCGAAATCCGGGACGAAGAAACTGCCCGTATTGCGCTCCGCGCCGCAGAAACGGGCCACCTGGTGCTTGCGACGTTACACACCAACAGTGCAAAGGGAGCCTTCGCACGACTCCAGGACCTGGGAATTTTCCAAGCTTCACTTCAAGATTCCCTGCTGGGCGTAATGGCCCAGAGGCTTTTGCGGAAAAAGACCGGCGGGCGCATCGCCGCACTGGAACTGCTAAAATCCGACGGCGTCTACACCGACGGAACGCTGCAGGAATATGCAGACCGGCTTGTCCAAAACGGCCTTGTGGAAAAAGAGGAATTACTCCGGGTTCTCGGAAGCTGAAGGCTCCGCAAGTGCGGGGCGTTCGACAACCTCAGGCGCAGCAGGAGCGACGGGCGCCGCTACAGGTTCAGCCGCTGTCGCCGCCGGTGCCGCAGCAGGAGGCGGTGCCATCAGCTGCCGTAAGGAATCCACCAGCAAGCTGTCTTTCTTGGGGAACATGTTCTGGTAGATGACAGCCCGGCGCTTGGCCATGAACTGGCTTTCCCGCATATTGGGATGGTGCTTGCCGGGGCTTGCCAGCATAGCCGCCAGATTGATGGCCTGGTCCACGCTGAGCTTGCTGCAACTCTTCTGGTAATAGGTGGAGCAGGCCGCCTGGCATCCGAAAATATCCTTGCCCCACTGGGCATAGTTCAGGTAAAGTTCCAGAATACGGTCCTTCCCCAGCTCGTGTTCCATCAAAAGTGCGTAGGCCAGCTCCTTGAACTTCCGCTCCCAGGAGCGTTCCCCGCTCAAGAACAGGTTCTTGGCCAGCTGCTGCGTAATGGTAGACCCGCCAAACTTGGTCTTGCCGGACATCTTGTTGGCATTCAAGGCCTCAGCGATGGCGTTCACGTCAAAACCCGGGTGGAAATAGAAACCGGCATCTTCGCTGGCAATCACCGCCTTCTGCAAATAGGGGCTGATTGAATCCAGGGGCACATAGGTATGCTTGATTTTCACCGTCGGATTGGAATCCACCAGTGCCTGCATGTAGCGGCTCATCTCGGGCTGGGTATCCTTCAGGGACTCCACGCCGTCGTACAAGTTATAACCGTAAATAAAGGCCTTATACAAGGCCACGGAGGCCACAATGCTGAACACCGCCGAATAGATGATGAGAATCAGAAGGACACACCTCAGCAAGAAGTTGATGAATCCGTAAATTCCCTTGAAAATCTTGAAAACCAGGTTGCCCTTGATTTTCTCGATGATGTCCTTAATTTTTTTCATAAATCAACCGCACCAATATATAGCATTTGTCAGTGCTTCCCGCCGAACCAGTCGTTCACGTCTTCGCCTTCCTTTATAGAAGAATCCAGGTGTTCCGTGCCCTCGCCCAGCACAATGGTGCGGATTCCCGCGTTGCCGAACACTTCTTGCAGGTACTTGGTGGCCTCGCGACCAGCGTTATCCTTGTCCATGCACAACACCACGTTCTTGTTCTTGAACAGGGGCAGCCATTCCACCTTGAAACTACGCACGCCGGGTATACCCACCGCTTCAATTTTACGGCCTAAAAAGGTAAGGGTGTCCACCACTCCCTCGCACAGGTAAATCCAGCCCGGTTTCTCATCCAGAGCAGACATATTGTACGGGTAAGGCACCGTCCCACGCAGGTTCATCTCCTTGGGTACTACAGAACTTTCCAGTGCGCGGGACTGGAAATAAAAAGCCCTGCGCTGGGTGTCCAGGTACGGGAATATCAGCGGGTGCTTGTAGAACTTCAGGTTCCCCTTCTCGTTGAACAG
>JAEDLI010000043.1 GCA_016295375.1 Fibrobacter sp.
AACTGCCGACCTGCTGATTACGAATCAGCTGCTCTACCAGCTGAGCTAGAGTGGCGTTGCGGGCTCAAAGATAGCAACAGGCCCTTTTTTTGTCAATATCGGGGCTGTTCCGGTTGGCAAGATTCCCGAATTTTTCTATGATTGCTCACAAAATTTCAAAATGGATGCATATTATGGCTAACGAAGCAAATGCGAACAACTCTGAAATCAAGGAATTTTTTGTCCATCACGGCACCAAGGTCGTAGTGGCCTTGGTGGTCATTCTCGCCGTAGTGGCGGGCGTGGTCCAGCTGAAGGATTCCCGCAAGGCTGCCTCCGCCGCACAGACCGAACTTCTGGGTGCGGGCATGACCATGCTCTACGCCAACGATAAGGACAACGCTCTGGCCGAATTCGAATCCAAGATTAACAGCCGTTCCCTGGAAGGCCTGGCTCTTGCCAAGGCTTGCCTCTATGCGGGCAACATCAAGTACGAAAAGGGTGACCTGGACGGTGCCGCATCCTTGTTTCAGAAGTCTTTGGACAACGCCAGTTCTGTGGTGCTGGTCCGCTCTGCCGCCCTCCACGGTCTTGCTTCCGTGAAGATGGAAAAGGAAGACTACGCCGCTGCCGCCAACCTGCTGGAAAAGTATGTGAGCGAGTTCGGCAAGCGCACCGGCGACAAGGAAGACCGTTTCCAGAAAGAAGAACCTGTGGACGAGGCCCCCATGGTGGCCGACGCCATGTGGAAACTCACGCTGGTCTATCAGCAGCAGGGCCTTGACGCCAAGGCCAAGAACACCGCCGAACGCCTGCTGGAAGTTTACGGCGACAACCAGAACTACGCCGACAAGGCCCAGAAGTTCCTGGCTTCCCTGTAGTTAGACGAAAGAACGGACCTTCGGTCCTACAGACGAAAGAAAAAATTAGTCCCGAAAGAGTTCGGGACTTTTATGTTTTATGGTTGTTTTTTCAATATGGAGCGAAGCTCGTCCGCTGCACGTTCCAGGTCGTCGTTCACGATGGTGTATTCGTACTTGCCCTTGGTCTTCGCGAACTCCATCTCTTTCTTGGCGTTGTGGAGCCGGGTCTGGATGACCTCTTCGGAATCGGTACCGCGGCCCCGGAGCCTGCGTTCCAGTTCTTCTTCGCTGGGCGGCAAAATCAAGATGCCCGTGGCATCGGGATAGACCTTGTCGAAGTTCACCTTGCCGAAAACGTCCAGGTCAAAGAGAACCCGCTTGCCCTGCTTGAGCATGTCCTCTACGAAACTCTTGGGCGTGCCGTAGTAGTTCCCGTGGACCAGGTTGTATTCCACCAGGGCGTCATCCTTAATCATCTGCTCGAACTCTTCCTTGGTCTTGAAAAAGTAGT
The DNA here is from genome assembly GCA_016295375.1 of Fibrobacter sp. Taxonomy (GTDB): domain Bacteria; phylum Fibrobacterota; class Fibrobacteria; order Fibrobacterales; family Fibrobacteraceae; genus Fibrobacter. The sequence continues at coordinate 1,354 of JAEDLI010000043.1, forward strand.
GGACCCCGTTCACTTCGCCTTCGCGGGGGGCGCGGGTGGTGGCGGAAATGGAATATACGATGTCGGGGAACTCCCCGATGACCTTGTCCTTCAGGGTGGTCTTGCCTGCACCGCTGGCGGCGCTCATCACGAACAGCTTGGATTTCATGGGAGGCAAATATAGGAAAATTAGGCAGTGAGCGCCTTGACCCTGTCCCGGATGGATTCCCTGTATTGCTGCTTTGCCTCGTCGCTTAAAAAGGACTGGTCTAGCATAGTGTCCATTTCGGGAACGTGGGCCACGATGTCTTTCACAAAGCGCAATGCCCGTGTCTCGACGATGCCGATGCGTTTAGCGAATTCCATGAAATCGGTTGCACCGTAGAAACCGTTTTCCCTGTAAAAATCCGTCTGGAAGGAATCCTCGTCCTTGAACAGGTCCAGGGCCGTTCGGGAGTCCGAGGCGTGGAGCGAGGTGTTCATCAGGTCGTAGGCCGGTGAAAGTTCAAAGACGCCTTCTTTGTTGGGGCTGTAAATGGAAAAATTCTTGATATGGGCGTCTCCGTTACATACAAGATAATTGAAAAGGATAGTCCTGAAAAATTTCTCCAGGGAGACGGCATGGGCGCTGACATGACCGCTTATCAGTTCCGCAATATCCTCGTAACTCAGGCTTTCGTATTTGTAGTTGGAACCTTGTTCTTCGCTGGACAGGTCGGCGACTTGGGCGAAGTCTTCTTGGTGGATTCTTGTTCCGTCTTTGTGTACATCGTATCGCTTGGTCAGGTAGGCGTATTCACCAGATGGAAACTGGAGCAATGCGGATTCGGCCACATCCAGTTTGAATATTTGCCTTGCCATTTGCATGGTCACGTGCTCGTTGGCGGGCATGTCGGCATATAGTCGGAACTGCATGCTTGTTGCTGGTTTCAGGATATAGGTGCCGTGCCGGTCGGTAGGGACGAGCCCCTTACCTTCGGTTTTCAGGGAATACTTCGGCTGCGCTCCGGATATGGAAATCCGTTGGGGCTTGCCATCTAGGGCTTGGGCTATGTCGGGCAGCGAAAAATTCAACATGGCACTGAACCTGTCCTTGCCGAAAAGTTTTCTGGAACAGGTCCGGCAGAAATCGGTTTCGGTTTCCCGGAGGCAGCAATGGCAGCGATTCACTGCACCTCCTGCACGGTAATGTCTCCTATGGTCTCTCCCTGGGCTAGGGCGAGGAGCATGTCAAACTTGTTCGACGGGTTGAGTTTCAGGCTCCGGCAGATGGCCTGCCTGTTTTCGCCCTCGGGCAGGAGTCCTGCAAAAAAGGGGAAAAGGCGGCGCGAAGAAAAAAACTTTTTTGACTTGGGTAGATTGATGGCGATGGATGCCCCGCCGTTTGCGAGATAGTCGCGGTTGTAGAAGAAGACGATGCGGCTCCTGTTTGATACGAGATAGCCTGCGACAGTCCCGTTCTTGAGAACCCGGGCCTTGCGGATTTTGCGGAAGGGGCTATTCATGGATGATGCGCTCCTGCAGGGAAATGACCAGGCCAAGGGACGAGAGAATTCTGGAAAGCACCTCGATGCTCGGGTTTGCACTGTCGTTCTCGATGGCGCTTATGGTCCGTAGGCTAACTCCCGACATTTCCGCTAGGTCTGCCTGCGAAATGCCCAGGGATTTTCGCCGTTCTTCAATTTGTTTGCCAATAACCATAAAATCAGAAATATAATGCTTGTTTTCAAGTGAAAATAGGAAAAATTTGCAAAAATGTCAACAAAATGCGTAATATGTTGCGTAATTTATTGGCGGATGTGGCCTGAAATGCTTCTAAAACGGCTCCCGCCGGGAGCCGTTTTGTTGTTTTGTTAATATGAACTGAGGCTAGTTCTCGAGAATCTGTTCTCAGCGGCTCTAATACCTACAACCTACGACCTGATACCTAACCCTATTTCTTATCCTCGATATACAAAGGTCTCTGCTTGACTTCGTCGTAGATGCGGCCGATGTATTCGCCCAGGATTCCTATAGAAATGAGTTGCACTCCGGCAAAGAACACGATGGCTGTCATGAGGGATGCCCAGCCCGGCACCGTGGTGGCGGGGGAGAGGATTTTTTCCAGGATGGACCAGACGAAAACGCCGAAGGCGATGAGGGTGGCCAACAGGCCGAAATAGAAACTGACTTTCAGCGGGGCGGAACTGAATCCGGTGATGCCATCCCCTGCCAGGTGGAGCATCTTGCGCAGTGGGTATTTGGAAGAACCTGCTGTACGTTCGGCACGGTCATACTTGACGCCGGTCTTCTTGAAACCTACCCAGCACACTAACCCGCGAAGGAAACGGCTTCGTTCCGGCAGGTTTTTCAGCTGGTCTACCACGCAGCGGTCCATCAGGCGGAAATCGCCGGTGTCGGGAGGAATTTCGATGTTGGTAAGCTTGCCGATGAGCCTGTAGAAGCAGTAGGCGGTAAAGCGCTTGAAGATGGTTTCACCCTTGCGCTTGTTGCGTTGTGCGTAAACCACCTGGTATCCTTCACGCCATTTCTCGAGCATCTCGTGGATGAGGGCGGGAGGATCCTGCAGGTCGCCGTCGATAATCACCACCGCATCGCCTTGGGCATGGTCCAGTCCGGCGCTGAAAGCGGCCTGGTGGCCGAAATTTCGGCTGAAGTTCACCAGCTTGTTGGCAGAACCAGCGGGGATCAATCCTTTCAGGATTTCCCGTGTGCGGTCCTTGGAACCGTCGTTCACGAAAATCAGTTCGTGTTCGATTTCCTTGAGTTCTTCTTCCAGAACCCGGTAGGTTTCGGCAACGATTTCTTCTTCGTTATAGACGGGGATGATGACGGACAGGAGCATACGAGTAATATAGTAATAAGAGTTACGCCCTGTGGGCTAGTTTCTAGTTACTAGTTACTAGAGATGCTGAAAAAACATTCTAGTGACTAATAACTTGGAACATCGGCGAAGTCGCTTATGGTATCAGCACCGGATTCACAAAGTCCACGTGGCTGCAGTCGATGCTTCCCTTGGCCGTTGTCTTGAGGGTGAGTTTTTGCACCCCTTCGATGTTTGCGGCCAGAGTGTGGAGGCTTCCGGCCTTGAACACCGGCGTTTCGGCAAGCACGTTGCCATCGCCCAGCACCTGCACGGACACGCCTTCGCTACAGAGGGATTCGTCGTCCAGACCAACTCCTGCGAGGAAGGCTTTGAATGTTCCGGCAATACCGTAGACGGTTTCGGAGGCGGCGTGGGTGGCAATCCCGTTTTCAAAGACCTGTCCGTTGATAGTCAGGGGCTTGCCTTCGATGCTCTTGTTCATGCCTATGTTGCCCCATTCCTGTTTGTGGGATTCGTAACGCATGTCCGTCAGTTTCTTGACGCCTTTCCCTTCGTTGAAGAAGGTCTTGTTCACCTGGGCCAGGACCTTGTTGCCGTCTAGGACGATGTAACGGAAGGTGTTGTAGCCGGGCTGCAACTTGTCGTAACTCACCAAGATGTTGTATTCTCCGGGAACGAAGGCGGTATCCTTCAGCAGGACCCTGTCGTACACAATCCGGAGAGTCCAGTTCTTGGGAACGCCCCTCTGTTCTTTCAGTCTGAAATTCAGGAGCAGCGGGGATTCGCTCGGATTTGCCGCAGCGCTGTCGCCTGTAGTTACGGCGGCGCTGTCACTTGTCGGGGCGGCTATGCCCCTTGTGGGTTCGGAAACCTGGATGATATTCGTGGGGTCGTAGTTCTTGCGTCCGTTGAACTTTGCAATCTGCACCCAGTAGTTGTTGGTAATCAAAACGTTCTTGACACCTTCCAGGTCCATTTCCCGTTCGAACACGTCGCAGGTGGTGGCTATCCGGTGTTCCACCGCCTTCTTGTGGTAGGTCTGGCTGTCCCAGCAGTCCAGACCGCGGATGTAATAGACCTCGCCGTTGTACTTGTCCAGCAGTGCCTTGATCTTGCCGTCGTTCATCTGGCGGATCTTGTCGTAGTGGTAGGCGGATACGCCGTAGGCGATAAAGTGCCAGGGCCTGCCGTAGATGAACAGCTTGTTCGTGGGCTGCTGTTCGTTCAGCCATTTCCAGATTTCCTGCTCCTCGGTGGTCAGGTGGTTTCGGTTGTACATAACGTTACGGTTGAAGTCCGGCTTGTAATGGAAAGTCCAGCCCGCAAAGAGAAGCGTAAAGAGAAGGCCAAGCACCAGCACCGCCGAGGTCTGTTTTTTGGTCTTGGAATCGGTACCGAAATATTCAATCAGGTGGGCTACCGGCAGGGCCGCCAAAAAAGCCATGCTGGGAATCATCACCAGGCTGTAGCGCTGGTTGATTTCGATGCCGAAGTCGCCGGACACGTTTTCCAGAATCATGTAGGTCTGTATATGGTACATGGCGAGGAACACGAGAACTTCCAGGTAGAACTTGTTGCCCTTGCGGAAATCCATGACGGCGCGGTAGATCAGGTATAGGAGCCCGGCAAGGAACAGCCAGTTGAAATAGGTGAGGAAGGGGTTTACAAGTTCGCCCTTGTCGTTCAGGGGCTTGGTCATGACTTTCCAGTTGTTCACCAGGTCTTCGATAAAGTGACCGTGGGCAGAGAATTCGCCGCCCTGGAATCCGAATCCCTGGAAATAACTGATGGTAAGCAATGCAGGTACCGAGAACAGGGAGAGCAACACGAAAAAGACGGGAGCCTTGAAATCTTTCTTGTCCAGCATTTTTGGTAGGGCAAACAGGATAAAGGGCAGTAGGCAGAAAACCGTCTCTTGGCGGGTCTGTGCAAAGAAGGCGAGGGTGAGGGCGAGGAGCGCCCAGTGCCGGACAGTGTTGCGGTCAAAGGCCCAGCGGAACACCAGCAGGGAAAGGGCCGAAAGGAAAATGTACAGGGGTTCTACCGACATGGCACGGAATTGGAAAAGTACCGTAGGCTGTAGCGCCATAAGAAGTGCCGCAAAGAACGCCAACAGGGGCTGCCTTGTCCAGGCCACGATGGCGAGGAACATCAAGAGGAAGGTGAGGGGAAGCATCAGCAGTTCGCCCTTGAAAATCCAGTGCAGGTCGTTTCCCAGCAGGGGCATGCCCAACGTGTAGAGGAACGCAAGTCCCTTGGTCTTGAAGCTGTTGCTCTTGTTGGTGCAGTTCAGCATGCCGTTCTCGAATTCGCCCTGATTGCAGGTACCGGATTGGTGATTGAGGTACATGTTTTGGGCGACAGACATGAACACGCTCTCGTCGCTCTGGACCCTGTGACGTGCCTCTATCTGGGTGCCCGCGAAGACGGCGATGGCGATGGCCGAAATCAGGGCGGCAAGGGCGATGGGCTTTTCGGGAAGGATTCCCTTCAGCCATTCCCGGAAATCCTTGTTCAGGGAGACAAACAGGGCGATTCCTGCTACCAGCTGCACCATAAAGAGGGGAAGGGGCAGGTTCAGGTCCAAAATGCGGATGGTGTCCTTGTGGCCCACGTTAGGGCCCAGGTAGATAAGGAAGGGAATGGCCAGGGCTATAACGAGCCCGATAATTCCTACGGGGTGGAGTAAGTTCTTGAGTAGCAACGAAATAAGGCTTTTCATGTTGTTCGAAAAATTTCGGGGTTCTTTTTTTGAATTTACGCAAATATAATTTTTTCTCATATAGGGGCTCTGCGGCCCTAGAATACCTTGAGAAAATGGCCCAAAAAAACTAGATTTGGGGCGCAAAAATTATACCCAAAGAGGTTGGTCGTGCAAGACTCATTAGTTACCAAAGCCGCAGACAATGTCCGTATCCTTTCCGCCGCCATGGTCCAAAAGGCCAAGTCCGGTCACCCGGGTGGCGCCATGGGAGCTGCCGACGCCATAACGCTTCTCTATTCCGAGTTCTTGCGCTTTGACCCCGACGATCCGAACTGGATGGCCCGCGACCGGTTTTTTATGGACCCCGGCCACATGAGCCCGCTTCTCTATTCCGAACTGGCCCTGGTGGGTCGGCTCACCATGGACGACATCAAGAATTTCCGTCAGCTGGGTTCTCGCACGCCGGGTCACCCCGAGGTAGATGTGGCTCTCGGTATCGAGAACTCTTCGGGTCCTCTCGGCATCGGTCACGGCATTGCCCTGGGTGCGGCCATTGCGGAACGCTTCATGGTGGAACGTTTCGGCAAGATTCTGGAACACAAGACGGTGTGCCTGGTTTCTGACGGCGGCCTCGAAGAGGAAATCGCTTACGGCGTGGGCCGTATCGCCGGCCACCTCAAGCTTTCCAACCTGATTTTCTTCTACGACGCCAACCAGGTGCAGCTGAGCTGCAAGACCGAAGAGGTCATGAGCCACGACTTTGTGGCCCAGTATGAGTCCTGGGGATTCCGCGTGATTGAATGCGACGGCAGTAACATCGCCGAACTTCGCAAGGCCTTCAAGGCGGCCTGGGCCGAAACGGAACGCCCGGTGCTCGTTTATGGCCATACCACCATGGCCAAGGGCGCTGTCGCCGAAGACGGTCGCAGCTACGAAGGTGAGGTCAGCACTCACGGTCAGCCCCTGAATGCTGCCGGCGCTTCTACCGAAGCTACCGTCAAGAACTTGGGCGGCAACCCCGAAGACCCGTTCCAGATTTTCGACGACGTGAAGGCAGGCTTCGAGGCCCGCAAGCAGGAACTTCGCGGTGTCGCCGCCGAATGGAAAAAGCAGAAGGCCGAATGGGACAAGAAGAACGCCGAAAAGTCCGCCACCCTGAACGAATGGCTCTCCGGCAAGGCTCCCAAGCTGGACCTGTCGAACCTCCCCATCAAGGAAGGGGTGGCCACCCGGGTTACCAGCGGTACGGTGCTGGGCTACCTGGCCGAAAATTACCACAACATCATTTGCAGTTCCGCAGACCTTTCCAACTCCGACAACACTCAGGCCTTCCTCAACAAGACGGGTATTTTCCGTCCGAACGATTTCAAGGGTGCCTTCGTGCAAGTGGGCGTGGCGGAACTGACCATGGGCGCCATCTGTAACGGTATCGCCCTGCATGGCGGGCTCTACCCGATTTGCGCCACCTTCTTCGTGTTCAGCGACTTCATGAAGCCCGCCATCCGTATGGCGGCCCTTATGGGGCTCCCCGTGAAGTACGTGTTCACTCACGACAGTTTCCGCGTGGGCGAAGACGGTCCCACACACCAGCCTATCGAGCACGAAACTCAGATTCGCCTGCTGGAAGACCTCAAGAAGGAAAACGGCAAGTCCGAGATGCTGGTGCTCCGCCCGGCGGATGCCTTCGAAACTCTGGCAGCCTGGGAAATGGCTTTCGAAAACAACGACAGCCCCACGGCTCTCATTCTGACCCGTCAGGTGGTGAAGAGCCTCCCCGGCGAAAACCGCTACGAAGCCGCCAAGGCCTGCCGTAAGGGTGCATACATTGTAAGCGACAACACCGCCGCTGGCGAAAAGCCGGACTTGACCCTGGTGGCCAACGGTTCCGACGTGCTGCTGGAACACGAAGCCGCCGAAGTCCTCCGCGGCGAAGGCAAGAAGGTCCGCGTGGTCTCCATGATCAGCCCGGCCCTGTTCCTCTCCCAGCCCAAGGATTTCCGCGACAAGATTCTGGTGCCTTGGACTCCGGTGTTCGCCCTGAGCAGCGGTCTTCCGGTGCTGTTCGACCGTGTGGTGGGCGGCTTTGGAAAGGCCTGCGGTCTGGAACGCTTTGGCGCTTCCGCTCCGGCCGGCGTGCTGGAGAAGGAATTCGGCTATGTGCCTGAGGCCGTGGTCAAGGCCGCCAAGGAATACCTGGCAGAATTCGCCCAGAACGTGGCAGATTTTAAGGCTAAGAATTAGTTAGAGGCTAGGATTTAGAGACTAGGATCTAGAGAGAAATTTAGGTCGCGGGTTGTCCGCGACCTTTTCTTTTTGCTTTTGCGCAAGTTCATGAGAATGTGGCAACTTGTCATTGCGAAGGGCCTTGGCCCTGAAGCAATCTCTGTCCTGACTACTTTTTCTTCTTGCCCGGCGGGCTTGGCATGAATGGGCTGCCGCCGCTGGTTTTGCCGGCTTCTGTGCGGGACAGGACTTCTTGCCCCACGACCACGGAATCGCCCAGCTCCAGGCCCGCAAGGATTTGCACGTTCACGCCGTCGTTAAGGCCGGTGGTGACAGGGTGGGGGACCAGTTTGCCGTTCAGGTTTATCCAGACTTTGTCGCCGTCCTGTTTAGCCGGGCGGTTTGTCCCTTTCTTTGCGCCTTTTTGCGAGGCTCCTGGGAATCCGTCTGCGGCCGCATCTGGCGGTGGCGGCAGTCCTTCGGGCTTTGCAAAGGCGGTGCCGCCAGCAGGGTTGAACTTCAGGGCCTTTACCGGGACGGTGAGGGCGTTTTCCACTTCTCTGGTGACGATAGTGCAGGTGGCCGTCATGCCGGGGAGCAACTTGAGTTTCGGGTTCTTGGCGTTGATGACCACCGTGTAGGTGACCACGTTGCTTGTGGTGGTGGGGTTCAGGCGGACTTCTTGCACCTTGCCCGTAAAGGTTTCGTTCTGGAAGGCATCTACGGTGAAGGTGACCTTCTGGCCTTTTTTCACCGAGCCGATGTCCGCCTCATCTACGTCGGCCATGACCTTCATCTGTTTCAGGTCCTTGGCGATGACGAACAGGGTGGGCGTGCTCATGGAGGCGGCCACGGTCTGGCCTACATCTACGGCCCGCTTCAGCACCACGCCGTCGATGGGGCTCTTGATGGTGGCGTAGCTCAGGTTCAACTTGGCCTGGGCCACGTCGTTCTGGCTGCGTTCCAGGGCGTACTTGGCGGCGTTCATGTTGTATTCGGCCTGTTCCAGGTCAACGGCGCTGGCGCTGTTGGATTGTGACAGTGCCAAAATTCTCTGGTAGGTGTTGGCCTTGTACTGGAAGTCGATTTCGGCGGAATGGAGGGCGATTTCAGCCTGGTTCAGGGTGGACTGCAACTTGGACTTGTCCAGTTCCGCGATGACCTGGCCCTTTTTGACTTTGGAATTGAAGTCCACGAAAATTTCGGCGATGTCGCCGGAAACCTGGGTACCCACTTCCACTTGGTCCACGGGTTCTAGCGTGCCGGTGGCGGAGATGACGGTGGAAAGGGTCAGCTTGGTCACGGGGGCGCTGACCGGTACGCCTACTTCGCTTGCCGCAGAATTTCTGAAGAAAAAGAACTTCACGCCTACGGCAATGGCCGCAAGCACAAGGAGAACGACGAGTATCTTCAGAAGTTTCTTCATGGGTCGGTTGCAAAAATAAAAAGTATTCTCATGACTAACACAAACTTTGATGCCCCGGAACCGCAATCCGTTGCATTTTTTATATTACCACCTACCATTGAAGCGTCTTGTCTCCAGCAACCCTAAAGCCTACAACCTACAACTTCTAACCCCTAGATCCTAGCCCCTAACTATGACCCGTATCGTAAAAAAAGATGACAGTGCCGAAGTCCGCCGCGTAACGTGGGTGGGGCTTGGCTGGAACGCCGCCTTGACGGTACTCAAGTTCCTGGCCGGGTTTTTCGGCGGGTCCCAGGCCCTGGTGGCAGACGCCATCCACAGTGCCTCTGACTTTGTGACGGACATCGCGGTTATCGTGGGGAGCCATTTCTGGAACCTGCCTCCCGATGCGGAACACCCCTACGGGCACAGGCGTTTCGAGACCCTCGTGACACTGGGTATCGGGCTTTCGGTGGCCGCCGTGGGCGTGGGTCTCGGCTACAAGGCGGTCCAGACCCTTTTGCAGGGGGAGGGCGCACACCCCGAAACCGTGGTGGCGGTGATGGCGCTGGCTTCCATTGCTATCAAGGAAATTCTATTCCGCTATACCCGCGCCGAAGGTCGCAAGATTCGAAGCCAGGCCCTGGAAGCAAACGCCTGGCACCACCGTAGCGATGCCTTCAGTTCTATCCCGGTGCTTATCGCGGTGGTCATTTCGCTGGTGTTTCCACAACTCTGGTTTGCCGATGCGGTGGGTGCCTTGATCGTGGCCTTCTTTGTGCTGCGTTCGGCCTATGAGATTGCTTCTCCGGGGGCTAGGCAGTTGGTGGACCAGGGGGCAAGCGAACAGGTGGCCAAGAAACTTCTGGAAATCGCCCTCGGGCATTCGAAGGTGATGAGCGTTCACGGGTTCCGCACCCGCTATGTAGGGAGCGACCTGCATGTGGACTTGCATATCGTGGTGGACGCCCAGATGAGCCTGCTGGAGGCTCACGACGTGGCCGAAGAGGTGGAACAGTTGCTGATTCAGGCCGACGAGAACGTGGTGGACGCCTTGGTGCATGTGGACCCCTACGACCCCGCCCGCGCAGGCAAGAAGGACGAATAGTCCATGAAAGCAATCCTTGTAGGCAACGGAACCATGGGCGGCCGCCATCGTGGCCGTTTCGAGACCTGCGGAGTTTCTTTCGTAGGTGTTGCGGACAACGATTCCGAATTCGAGCAGATTGCAGATAAACTAAATACTGCTGGTAACGCGAAGACTGTGGATTTTGCGGTCATTGCGTCCCCGGCCACAACCCACTACCGCTACACGAAATACTTTTTGGAAAGGCGAATCCCCGTTTTTGTAGAAAAACCCCTGGCCACTACCGCCGAACAGGCCCAGGAACTGGTGGACATGGCTGCGGCTTCGGGGACGGTTCTTTTTGTGGCACAGTCGGAGTGCTTCAACCCCATTTTCCTCAATTTCCGCAAGCACTTTTTGGCGGAACTGAACGAGAGGCGTGCTGATGGCGGGGCCGGCTTTGCGGCGGGAGGAATCGCCGCGACGGACGGGCACGGCTGCGATACGGCTGGTAATGAGCCGTGTCGGGGCGTGCATCTGGAATTTAGGCGCGAACACCGGTACTCCAGCCGCTGTCGCGATGTAAACGTGATGCTGGACTTGCTTGTTCACGACTTGAGCATGTTCCTTACCATGTTTCCCTATGGCGATGTCCGTGTTAAAAGCAGGAACGAATCGCCCGACGGAAACTACGCCCAGGCGAAACTGAAGGTGGTGAGCGGGCCTTTCGCCGGAGCCTCTGCGGATTTTGTCGTTGACCGTGAAAGCGCTGCGGATCTTCGGAACATCACGGTGAATTTTGCCCGGAATGGCGAATTGCCGTCATCGAACTATACGGTAAGCCTTGCCCGGTACACGCCGGAAGGCGAAATCGCCCACGTTCCCGATTCCCTGGACAACGAACACCGATTCTTCTTGAAACTCTTGGCAGGGGCCTGTACAGACTGGGGCCGCCGCGCCGCCCAAAACGCCGCCGATTGCGTGAGGATGTGCGGTGGGGGGTGATTGCTGATTTTGATTGTGTAAAAGGGGAAAGCCTTCCCCCTCGCTTCAGCCCCGGCCCACCCAAATTGTCAAGCCAGCCTCGCGCGGGCTTTTTAGCATTCAAGCAAAAATATAATTTAGGAATCTACCAGAAACGAGTATGGGTCAGGGAATTTATATGGACACAGATCATAGCGCAAATCATTGATTTTACGCCAAAGGTTATCAATCTCTTGATCAGAAAAAGAATCTGAACCAATCTGGAAAAACGAATAGTCCCCATCCACATCTTTTCGAATAAAATAGAAGTTACTTTCTGTTGAAGGAATTATAAACAATTCTCTCAAAATTGGGCTTGTGGAATCAGTCTCACGATTATGCAATACTTTCCCTGATTCCGAATAAATCTCGTCTGCTTCTCTGGAATCGCTCTTTGAATTTGCTGGATTTACATAGTCAAATCCGTATAAATCGTATATAACTTTGTATGATTTGGAATAAACTTCACTATGAAAGATAAAATTTGTGTTGAGAACACTTTTATTGTGATATTTTTCATCAATCCGGTCCACAGACCTTAAGTAATACTTCTCTGTAAAAACAAAGGCATCCTCCTCAGCGACATTTCTTACAAGGTTATCTTTTTCATTCAAATTTAAATGATTGAAGAATTTATCCCAAGTCTCTCGTCTTTTAACATCGTCGTATTTAATATTTTTCACAAAGTAATCAATAATACCCTTACACAGATTCTCCTTCTCTTGCCTTTCAGACTCTGAAAAATTGCTAAGGAAAGGAATCTTGAGAAACAAGTCATCTATCAATTCGTAAAATTTGAAATTATGCGTCTTTGATACTATGACTCCATTACTCCATTCAATACTTTTAATTATTCGTGAAGAACTTTTGGAATCGTTTTTGGGGGAGTTTAATATTTCTTCATCTAAGTATGCTCGATAAAAATTCCTAACATGAGTTTCTATCCACACATCGCGCTCGTTATCATAGCATTTTTTGAGAATCTCTTGACACGATTCTGCAAGCCTGTCTATTTGTTCTTTGTAGACTCTCTCCACAGAATCAATACGATCTTCTATGTTATGCATACGTATTCTATAAAAAATAAAACCACTTTGTAAAAAACAAAGTAATCCAATCAAGGCATATACAAAAGCAACGTTTCGATCCGTCGAATAACTACTATTTAGGCAAGATGTCACGGCTGCCAAGCAGGCAATTCCTAATGCAGGTACAATAAAAGCATAAATTTTCTTGGTCCTATCAGTTCTATTTCCCATACCCAAACAAAACCAAAATACAAAAGGTAACCCACCCCATAGTAATATAGCCAATCCAATACCGGCAAAAATTTCTTCCAGCGTCATCAGTAACCTCTCATGCACGTTTGCCGATTCGTTAAGTTCCTAACAATCTCTGAAGAAAAAACATCTACATTATCTGGAAATAGGTGAACTTTGTCTACACCCAAAATAGATAGTTCAGACAGCAATTCTTTTTTATGCTCGCCACATATCTTCAAACATCTACAAAAAGGGGAATCCTTCTCAATTTTTGCGATTGAGGCTTCTATATATGGTGAATCCGGGTTTTGTTTGATTTCGTTTGGAAAGAGTAAAAATTTTCCTTGTTGTGCTTGGTGCCTTAATGCCCGTCGTGGAGGATTTACCACAACTGGGTGTAAAAATCCACGAATTTGATTTTCCCGATTCGAATAGAGTGATTTGTATTGTTTGTCACTAAAATAGGGTTTACGAAATGCACGCTCATAAAAAGCGTCAAGAGACAGGCATCTTCCTTCTGTTAGTGAATACGAATCTGCATGCGCCTCCATTAACGGATAAATTGACGAATAAGAATGCATATCAAAGAACAAGATTATTTCTCCATCGCCATTTTTACCGTTATCTGACTGGCAGGCAAAAAACAATGCAACAAGCAGATTGCTTGTAACATCCAGTAACCTTGTCGGAATACCATAATGTTGTAGCAAAGCCAACTTTTCTAAGGGCCTATAACCCGGCTTGAAAAAATCAGGTTTCTCCGTCTGTGGAATTTCTATAAATTCTTTTTCGTGTATAAAGTTTGAATTCCGACCTAATCTGGGAATAATTTCATACTCCGCATTAGACTGACCTCGAAATAAAACCTCTGGATCAAACTTATTCATCATGTTCAACGAGTCAACATACAAATCACCTGAACCAGGATAAATCTTATTGAAATACCCACATGCCGAATCCATCATTTCCCTTTTTGATGGAATCTTTTCCCATATCCGCTTAATATACTCGGAAATTAAGGGGCAACATTCTTTGCTATTTTCATATTCAAGAAAATCTGAAACCCTAGCCATCTGCTAATCCTTTATACAACGGACAGAATTTCCCGCAAAACAAGTCCAAGAAGTATAGGGAGGATTTATAGAAAAGCAACCATCATTGAAGAAAAATCCTGTTCGACCGTATATTCCCTCATAAACATCTTTATACTCATCATATGCTCCCTTGGGATTTATTTTTTTATACATTTCCATATTTCCTGCTGGAAGAATATTAAACCCAATAGCATCAGTACCATTTCTATCAGCTCCATAGACGGTATCAAAATACGGCACGCCCCAGTCTCCAATGTAGGTATTTCCCTTCATATAACTTTTCCAATCATGTGTTGATTTTAATTGTTCTGCAGGGATAATTGTATCTATTTCAGCATTCCCTTTCGCAATTGCAAAAAGAATTTTATAATCCTCTTTGTTAGGAATACGCCAGCCTTCAGGGCATATTTTGGTAAGAATAGAACTTTTATACAATTGTCCAAAAATCAAACAATTCTCTTCATCACGATCGTAACAATAGTTGTCAGAAACGTGATAGCAACGAGCTTCAGGATTGGCACAAGCATTGCCAGAATTTAATGGAGCTTTATTTACGGTGCTCCAATCGTAGTTCAGATTTTGTGCCATCCATGTTTGTGTCCCCCAAATATTTGTTTCATACGACACGGTCTTATAAATCTGATGATCTCTAGCATCCTCAAAAGAACCATAACTTATCTGAAATTTCAACTCAGCTTTAGAGGAACTTGAGGCTAACGAGCTGCTCGAAGAACGAATCACAATAATTTTGGAAGATGATGACGGATATTTCGAAGGATTATCACAATATTCTTCCGCACTAGTTCTACAGCAAACACTAGAATTACACGCAACCCCCGTAGCACCGATATGTGAGCCATTGCACTTTGAAACGGCTTTTGTATAGCAATTATTGTCCATATATGCTGAACTTGAACTTTCATTGTAGCGCGATGAGCTGCTCAGCTTAGATATTTGGCACCACCCTAAAAACTGATCATTCTGACATATGTCTTTGCAAAATGAATGAAGTCCAACATTTCCATTTTGCACAAAACAAATTTGTTTACATACATCATAAAACATATTCCAGGCAACATCACAAGAAGCCAAACAGTCTTCTCCATATATATTACTACACAATTTTTGAGGCGATTCGTAGCACGCACCTAGACCATTGCAATACATCTTTTCGGCACTTGTAGAAGAAATAATTGTACTTGAGGGAATTTCTGTCGGAGAAGCATTATCATCTCCGCACGCAATCATCAAGATTGCCGCAATCGAAGCCAAAACCGTCTTTCTCATCTCTCGCACCTTTCTGCCAAAGGCAGTCTGCGAGCAGCGGTCTTGTTCAAAAGCCGAAGATTCCCACCTTGGTGGCCATGCACACTAAAGAGCAAAGCTCTAAGTGTTGTCCGCTCGCCTTCGCGAGAATGACGATTGCTGATTACGCCATACTTTTTCAGAAAAAAAAAGGTATGGTGTCGCTCGGCTTTTGTTGTGAAGGCTCTGGTAAACCTGCCGCTCAGAAGCACAACGGTAAGTGAAAACTCACCGTGGGCATACGCCCAACGACCCACACCCGATCGGTGTGAGTGTTCGTCTTCTTCCCTGAACGGCTAAGTACTTGCGTACTGACCAAAGTTTACCAGACTTTTCATAACGGGAACAAGAGTACTACTCTAATTCAATATGTCACTAGAAATATATATAAAGAAAACAGAAAGGGGTTACCCCGAAAATTGCAAAAAAGCAGGATTTTGGGAGATTCCGGGTCAAGCCCGCAACGCCAGGCCTGCAAAAAACATGCGAAATTTGCAATTATTATGCGCTTTTGGTAATATTTGTAATGCTTATACTTTGCGTTTTTTGCAAAATTCTAAATCCTGATACCTTGCGTTTTTGGCAAAATTTTAGTATATTGCATAAATGGAGGCATCCAGATGATTACCTTTGAACGCAAGATTTACCAAAAACTGCTGCAATGGAAAGCGGAATCACAGGGTAACGAAGCGCTTCTCATAGAAGGGGCCCGTCGAGTCGGTAAAAGCACCGTCGTGGAAACTTTCGCACAAAGAGAATACAAATCTTACATTCTCATCGATTTTAACGATTGCGAAGTATCTGTCAAGAAGGCTTTCGACAAGTTGAACGACCTGAACAATTTCTTCGCGGTTCTCTCCTACACATACGGAGTGACGCTTTATCCGCGGAATTCTTTAATCATTTTTGATGAAGTGCAAAAATTCCCAAAGGCTCGCCAAAGCATCAAGAAACTTGTCAAAGACGGTCGGTTTGATTATATAGAAACAGGATCACTCATTTCAATAAACGAAAATGTAAAGGATATAACCATTCCTTCGGAAGAGACGTCCATCCAGATGTTTCCGATGGATTTTGAGGAGTTTTGCACAGCCTTTAGAAAATCAAACATTTGTGAATACATACGGCAATGCTTTTTTGACAGTAAGCCGTTGGAACAGGGGCTGCACGACGACGCCATGCAGTTATTTAAGTTGTATATGCTTATCGGCGGGATGCCACAATCCATTGCGGAATATCTGGAACACACCTTCAGTTTTGAATATAGTGACCGACGCAAGCGAAGTATAATTAGTCTATACAAGAAGGATATTCAGAAAATCAAAGGGGCCTACCGATCCAAGGTCCTTTCAACCTTTGAACAGATTCCGGCTTTTCTCTCCAAACACGAAAAGCGAGTGACTTTGTCAAAAATCAAGAATGGAATTAATACCGAGAACACATACGAGAATACCTTTATGT
>JAEDLI010000044.1 GCA_016295375.1 Fibrobacter sp.
TCGTGTAAAGTGCTTCCGCTTCCTGGAGAACCTTCAGGGCCTGAGCGTCGTTTGCACCGAGGGCGATACGGCCCAACTATGACGACCGTTCGCGCTAGAGTCTGGCGTAATACTCCGATAGGCGCTCACTCCCACCTAAAGGTGGCCATGTACACTAAGCGCTAAAGCGCAAGTGTCCAAAGCTCGCCAACACGACTTGTTAAGACAAGTCGTTTTTGGCTCACAGACGTTCTTGTAGCTCATGGCGATGAGGCCCAGGTCCTTCTTGCCGGCTCGCTTACCAGCGGCAGCGAAGAGGGCGACTGCGCCACGGTTCGTGGCCTTGGAAGCCTGTCCACCGGTGTTGGAGTACACTTCGGTATCGAGGACGCAGATGTTCACGTTTTCACCCGTGGCCATCACGTGGTCGAAACCACCATAACCGATGTCTTTTGGGCGTTCCCGCACATATATGTGCGGTCGGGCTATATTTTAGGGGCGGCCACCTTCGCTTCGCTTGTTGCCCGCCTCCTAAAACCAAGCCCCGCTGTGCGGGTCTTGTCCCCAAGGGGTCTCTATCCCTAACGCAGATGCCGGGAAAATATCAAGAATACTTTTGTCAAATTAATCCGCAATAGAATCGATTATTTTCGTCAAGTTGCTTATTTTTGCGAGTATTTCTTTTTCTTCAAAAAAGCCTTTGTCGAATAAATATGAAGTGTCTACAAAACATATTGTGACATAGTTCCCTCTATGGAATCGAGATTTCTCTATTTTTAAGTTTTTTTCTAATGCAATAGAAAAGATTTTTTCTTGACATTTTTTTATACAATCTATGTTTGGTTTATTATCTGCTTTAAAACAAATTCTATTTTGTTCTATCTGTAGATAAATTGTAAAATTAAAAGCTTTGCACCATTTCCAATGCCAATAACATCCCCAAAAGCCGCCGTTGGGATTGCTGACATAGCGCCATTCAATATAATCTCCAAGATTGTCTTCTAGCCAAGAATAGAATCCTTGCCATGCGAATCCATTTTGCATCCACTCATGGTAAGGTTTCGACTTATACTGATTAGAACTTTCTTCAACTTCCTTAATTTTCAAAACAAAGTCTTTCAAAATTGTATTATCGGAATTGCTTTTATCAAGAATCTTGAGAAGATCTTGTCGCATAAATATTTTGAAATTCCCTTTATCTGCATTTTCTCGCAACTTCGTCAAGCATTCGTTACCTGTTTTTAGATATATGCACTTTATGTCATATTGAGTGCCCAAAGCCGTTTCTAATTGCTGGCGATATCTTGCGATTTGATTTCCATGCTCTTGCGTATTGATTTTGTCTTCTATAATTACTGCAATTTTATCGTTTACAATAGCAAGTACGTCAATATGGTATTGTTGCTTCTTGCAAACTACGGATTTTATGTCAAACTTTTCATCAACACCTATTATTTTACGAAGAAAATCCGAGGCGGTCTTGTATAGTTCGAGATCATATTCGGAGTTTGAAGGATTTGCCCATTCTAAAAGCCAAAGCAGGAAAGCATCTTGGCTTAATTCTGATGTGGCATAATTGAAAAGGTTTGGTTTCATTAAAATCACCCCTGTTTTTCTTTGTAGTGTTTGATGAAATCTGATTTTTCTTGTAATGAAAGTGAATGCCAAACGCTTCCATATAGCGATGCCCCCATCACCCAATTCAAACCATTTAGGAGATTATAACAGACATCGCAATAGACACCCGAAATATGCAGAACGGAAAGTTCTCTCCGTTCTGCATTCAGGATATCCTTGCCACATTTTTCACATTTAGGCATTTGATTTAGCCATTCATTGGTTTGCAATGTTCATTACTGCATCTTACGCACCAAGCACTTGTGAGGCTGCTTAAAGATGAGTATTGCTGTCCACAGACTTTACAATGATATGTGCCATGTTCACTACCTTCATAAGGAACACAATGTTCATTACTGCATCTTACACACCAAGCACTCGTAAGGCTACTTAAAGATGAATATTCCTGTCCGCAAACTTTGCAATGGTATGGACCACATTCATGGCCTTCATATGGAACACAATGCTGATTGCTACATTTAACACACCAAGCGCTTGTGAGACTGCTTAAAGAAGAATATTCCTGTCCGCATTTTTTGCAATAGAATTTCATTATTTTTTCTCCTGTTTTTTTAGGTTGTTGTTTTGTTTGTTGAAATTTAAACTCGACCCACGACAATAGATGTCGCTTCAAAAAGTTTTTTTACAACGCGAGACACGCCAAAGAAATAGCCGCGACAATTTACGCAATACTTCTCTATCATTTTTTTGATCATCTGCTTATCAGCCTCCATCGTTTACACCGTTGGCGTTCTGCCCCTGCTCAGCAAAGAACTTCGCCAAATTTTGTATGTAAACAAAAAAGGCGCAGATCGTTGCGTTTACCTAGATGAGGCTGTGCATGCCTAATAACCGATAAACACAAACGACCCACGCCCCAAAAGGGCTGTTGCCCTTGGTCTATACGACCAAAGACCGACCAAAAAGTCGGTACGACAAACTGAAGCATACCGCAAAAACGGCATACCTGCGTGAGCGTTCGTCTTGTCCTCGGTTATTTGAAATTTGCACATTTCATCTAGAGAACAAGAGCAAAAACTCTTTTACTCTCTAAAAATAACATAAAAAAGTTTAAATAGCTCCGTTACCACCGGAAATTTCTTCAAAAAAGAGCTTTTTCTTAAATATGTCAGTATCGCAATACCGAATGAACATAACCGTTGCTTGCATCTGCGGCACGAAAAAAGTATATTTGGAGAAGAATAGTCCTTGAAAGGGGTAGTTTATGTCCTTGGAACTTCTAGAACAAAAATTGCGAACTCTGCCTGAAGACAGTTTTGATGAAGTCGATGAGTTCTTCGATTTCATATTGTTCCGTTTTGAGAAAGAAAGTTCCCAAGACGATTTGAATGAAGAAACCAAGGCAGCCCTTCGCGAAGTGGAAGAGATGAAGGCTGACCCGTCTAAGGGCAAATCCTATACGGATGTCGATACGATGATGCAGGAGCTGCTCGCGTAATGTATTCTGTCAAGCCTACCAAGCAGTTTAAGAAAGACCTTAAACTCATTCAAAAACGTGGCTATGACATACAGAAGATGACCGATGTCATCAAGAAACTTGCCGCTGGAGAAACGCTGCCCGAGTCCAACCGCGACCATTCCTTATCAAGTAATCTGCTTTGGGGTTACGCTCCCCAACCAAGGTTTAATTCAAATTACATCACAAAGGAATCTTATTCAGACTTGATTCATCGCGAAGGCGATGTCCTCTATGTTGATATTAATGAATACGGGCATTACGTTTTAGAAACGGTCAATGCGGCAGGGCTTCCTCTAATCACACTGTATAATGGAACATGGACTGTGGGAGAACATTCTATATCTTTGTCGAATTATACGATTGATGCGGGAAGTTATCTCGTATTAAGAAAAGGCTCGGAGATAATATCATGGAAACTTATCAAATGAGGGAATCTTCACATGAAAAGTAAGTTTGAATTTTTATTCCTTGTGGCGTTATTAGCCACACTGCACACATCTTGCACTGACAACAGTTCCTCGGCAGATGAACCAGAAGACACTTTTGACGCTAGTGTTGTTTGCCCTGCCGAAGGTGTGAATGCCTATGGAGAACCGAACCGGGGAACATTCACGGATGCTCGCGACGGACAAGTTTATAAATACACTACTATTGGAAATCAAGTATGGATGGCAGAAAATTTGAAGTTTGATGCCCCCTATAGCGTATGTTATGATGAAATTGAAGGCTTCTGTGACACCTTCGGAAGATTTTATTCGCTACATATCAATGGTGAATACTTTGATTTATTCGATCAAGAATTGTTGGATACGATATGTCCTTCAGGTTGGCATGTACCTTCACTGGATGAATGGAATGTTTTAATTGAAAATATGGGAGGAGGAATCAATGCTGTTTATAGGCTATATAGCAAATTAGATTTCGGAAATCAATATAAAAATGGTTCTGACGATTGTATGTTTAATTCAATACCTGCTGGAAATTGGAATAAAGATAGTACTCTAGCTGGTAATAATGTAGTTTCTATTTATTGGACATCAACGGTTAAGAGTTTCCAAACATCTTATAATTGTTTTTTTGGTTATGATGGTGTTACTTTCGGTGTGAATTATCCTAAAATGACGATTCGATGCGTAAGGAATTGATTTCTCGTATTGAGAATGGGCTCGGAGATAATCTCATGGAAACTTATCAAATAAACGGATTCTCTCATGAAAAGCATATTTAAATTTCTAAAAATGAAAAAAATTACTTTTTTGTTTCTTCTAGTTCTTTTTTCTGAACCATTTGCTTTGACATTGGAGCAGGTGAAGAAAGCTCTCCAAGAAAATGCAATCCCACAAGATTCCGTTGAAATGAATCTCCGTGTCACGGTGAAATCCACTGGTGTTTATCAACAGACGGATATTTATACGGTGAGTAAGGGAAGCTTACAATCTGTGTGAGGCTCTAGACTGCCTCTGAACGATAAACCCAAACGACCCACGCCCCAAAAGGGCTGTTGCTATACAGCAAACCGAGATACACCGCAAAACAACGTATCTGCGTGAGCGTTCGCCTTATCCTCGTTCAGGGAAATTGTCTAGATTTCACACAGAGAACAAGAGCTAAACTCTCTAATATGTCCGATTTAAAAATAAATTAAAAATGTCACGGTGGAACAGAAAATTTATAAAAAAGAGTGTGCTTGTTGTGAGAATATTGATTTTTAGATAATTCTTTTTTTTGCAGTTTGCAGAAATTTGCATATAATTGCATAAAAATAATGAAAAATATTGCAATTTTTGTGCAAAAATTGTATATTTGCATAAAAAAGGAGTCCCTTATGGCACAGGCTACAGTTTCCGCGCGTATCGACAGCAAGGACAAGGAAAGTTTCGACAAGTTCTGCAGCAATGTAGGGCTGTCCACGTCTGCCGCCATATATATGTTTGTGAAAAACGTCATCAACGAACGTCGCATCCCCTTCGAAGTACGCGAACCCTCCGTCCGCTACAATGCAAACGACATCGAAGCCCTCAAGAAAGGTATCGAGCGGTTGAATGCCGGCAAGGGCGTTGAACACGAACTTATTGAGGTGGATGACTGATGAAGAAGATTTGGTCGTACAAAGCCTGGGATGATTACCTGACGATGCCAACCGTTTGATTTATCGAATTAACGGCGAGTTTATCGATATCCTTTCGTGTAAAGGACATTACGAGAACGTTTGATTAAAAAGTATTTTTAATGTCATGACCCACGGAACAATATACGATCCCATCCGCAAGAAGGACGTGCCCGACACCCCCGAGGAGCGGGTGCGTCAGGCGACGGTCCGTTTTTTGCTGGACGAGGTGAAGGTCCCTGCCCACTTGATTACGGTGGAGTTCGGCCTGAGTTCCGTGGACCCCAAGACGGATGACCGGGTGGACATCGTGGTGCACGATTTCCGCAACGGGAACGACCAGGCGAAGCCCTGGCTTTTGGTGGAATGCAAGGCTCCCGGCGAATACACCTGGGAGGCTTTGCAGGTTCAGCTGAACAAGTACCTGCAGGTGCTCACGCCCAAGTTCGTGATGCTTTCGTTGGGAGACTGTGAGCGTTTTTTTGAAATGGATGCCGCCACCAAGAGATTTGCGAAAGTCGAGAAATTACCTGAATTTAGGTAGCTAGATGGCGGATCAAGTCCGCCATGACGTTAGTGCGTCGCTTCTTGCACGCCTTCAGGCGGGTATTCGAAGGAGCGGCGTTCCGCAATCCACTTGCGCACGGCTTCGACCGCACGGGCGCCCAGAATCTCTTTCTTGTTCTTTTTCTTGAGGCCCTCGTGGTGGGGGAGCAGCCCGAAGTTGAAGTTCATGGGCTGGAAATTTTCGTTTTCCTCTACCAGGCGGTTCATCAGGGACCCGATGCAACTTTCGTCGGGGAGCGGGTCGCTGTGCCCGTGCAAAATGGTCTGGGCCATGTTCCAGGCGGCATACCATCCGGTAGCCACCGCCTCAGTGTAGCCTTCGCTTCCGGTGATTTGCCCGGCAAACCAGGTGGGCGGAATGCCCTTGGCGCAATCCAAATCCGGACGCAATCTCAAAGTGGCATCCAAAAACTTGGGTGATTCAATGAAGGTGTTCCGGTGCATGCAGCCCAGGCGTGCAAATTTCGCATTGCGCAAGGCCGGCACCATGGTGAAGATTTCTTTTTGCGTGCCCCACTTGAGGCGGGTCTGGAAACCCACCATGTTGAAAAGCGTCTTCTGCTTGTTTTCGGCCCGGAGCTGTATTACCGCGTACCACAAATGCCCATTGTTGCCGAGTCCGAGGCCGATGGGGCGCATGGGCCCATGACGGAGAGTCTCGTAGCCGCGGCGGGCCATTTCTTCGACGGGGAGGCAGCCTTCGAACAGTTCGTTCTTTTCGAAGGGGCGGGGCTCCACGGCTTCGGCCTCGCACAGTTTACGGACAAACTCCGTATAGGTTTTCTTGTCCAGGGGGCAGTTGATGAAGTCCGCCGTCTCGCCCTTTTCCCAGCGGTTCATATAGAAGGCGTGGTCAAAGTCGATGCTGTCGGTCTCTACCACAGGGGCGATGGCGTCGAAGAAATGGAGGCGCTCGCTACCCAACCGCTTGAAGATATCGTCGGCGAGCGCGTCGCTGGCCAGCGGCCCCGCCGCGACTAAGGTCGGGCAGTCGCCTTCGAGGCTGGTGACTTCTTCCCGGTGGAGCGTGATGTTGGGAGATTCTGCAATCTTCTTTTCTACCGATTCGCTGAAAATGTCCCGGTTCACGGTGAGGGAATCGCCCGCGGGAACGGCGGCTTCGCGGGCGGAATCCAGCAGAAAACTCCCCAGCATGGTGAGTTCCTGCTTTAAAAGTCCGTGGGCCGATGTGACGCCCAGCGCCTTGAAACTGTTGGAGCAGACGAGTTGTGCCAGGTGGCCGTCCTTGTGGGCGGGCGTGTTCTTGACCGGGCGCATTTCGTACAGGTCCACCTTGAAACCGCGGCTCGCCAGCTGCAAAGCCGCCTCGCAACCTGCGAGACCACCACCTATGACTCTTACTCGTTGATCCATATTATTCAGTACTTAGCGGTTTTAGTTGTTTTACCTAACGAGCAAGTTATTAGTTAATAGTTACTAGTTACTAGTGAGTTTAAAAGACATGATTAAAATACATTGTTAAAATGCTTGGAACTAGTAACTTAGAACCAGCCCGAAGGGCGCGTAACTGCGGCAAAGCCGCTCAGTTCGTCACCACTTTCCGGTAGCTCCTGGCGTTGCCGATCCAGAGTTTCACCAGCAGTTCTTCCAGGGAGGCGGTGGAGACGCATTCGGGATCGGCGTCCTGGATTTCGTCGGAAATCAGGTTTGCCTGGGTCAGGTTCAGCATGCCGTAGTACATGGCTTCCATGAGCTGTGAGGCGAACTTCGGGGAAATCCGCGCCACTGCGTCCATGTCGTTCAGGGGCGGCAGTTGGGTCTTGTCGGGGCTGAACTGGTCCAGGTTGTCCATGGTCCACATGTCGGCGGCCTTGCCCATGTCATCGCTGGGGGCGATTTTCAGGAGCTTTTCCTTGTAGGCGTTCCATTCCACGTTGGTGGTCTTTCCCGCCTTGCGCACGGACTTCAAGAAGGACAGGACGGCGTAATAGAGGTCCTTTTCTCTCTGGTTCATTTCTTTTTGCGAAGCGGGAATCATGGCAAGCCCCTCGGGATTAGTGGCGGAAATGCCTCATGCCGGTGAACACCATGGCCACGCCAAGCTTGTCGCAAGCTTCGATGGAGAGGTTGTCCTTCTTGGAACCGCCCGGTTGCACGATGTACTGGACGCCAGCCTTGGCAGCGGCTTCCACGTTGTCGGGGAAGGGGAAGAAGGCGTCGGAGCCCATGACGACTTCGCTGAACACCTTCTTTTCGAGAGCCTTGAGACCGGCCTTGTCGATGCACTTGCCCTTTTCGTTGAAGAACTTCTTGGCGGCCTTCATGCGGGCCACGTTGTCGCGGACGCGGGGCTGGCAGAGGCGTAGGTTACTATCGATGCGGTTCGGCTGGCCGGGGCCAAGGCCGATGACCTGGAAGTAGCCGCGGGCGTACTCGTAACCCATGACGATGGCGTTAGACTTGGTGTGCTTGGTCACGATCCAGGTGAAGCGGGCGAGGGCTTCCTTGTTCTTTGCGAACTTCTTCTTGGTGACGCATTCGAACTTTTCATAAACGTCCACGTCGCGATCCTGAACCAGCATGCCGCCAATTACGTGCTTGTACACCTTGCAGCGGGTTGCCTTCTTGATCTTGCCCACTTCAAGGAGACGGATGTCCTTGGACTTGTTCTTCAAAAATTCCAGAGCGTCCTTGTCGAATGCCGGGGCGAGAAGGATTTCGACGAACTTGCCCTTCAGGAATTCGGCGGTTTTCAGGTCCACCTTCTTGGTAACGGCAATCACGGAACCGAAGGCCGACACCGGGTCGCCTTCCCAGGCGGCTTCCATGGCGTTGCGCAGTGTCTTGCCGGTAGCAAGGCCACAGGGGTTCATGTGCTTCACGATAACAACGGCATTTTCGTCTGCGAATTCGCGGGCCATTTCCAGGGCGGCGTCGGCATCCACGATGTTGTTGTAAGAAAGTTCCTTACCCCAGAGCTGCTTCGCGGTAGCGAGGCTTGCTTCGGTGCAGGTCGGGTCGCGGTAGAAGACGGCGGACTGGTGGGAGTTTTCACCGTAGCGCATGGGCTTCGGGTCAACGAATTTCAAAACGAGTTCTTCGGACATGATTTTTCCTTTGTGATTTACAGGATAAAATATAGAAATAAGGTTCGAGGAATGTCATCCTCGCGAAGGCGAGGATCCGCTTGAGGGGTTTGGGGCTCGGGGCTCGGGGCGTAATTAATGTGGAGTGTGGAGTGTGGAGTGTGTAATGAGTTTTGAGTTGTGAGTCGGTGCTACGCACCTCTGAGTTTTCTATAGGCGCGCCAAAGGCGCACAATTTTCACTCATGACTGATAACTCACGACTGAAAACTAAAACAAGCTGGCCGGCGGGTTGTTGTCGTCGAGACCCGGCAGATTCGGGTTGGGCGGGATATTGTCCAGCGGGTCTTCGGGTTCTACAATCAGGTTGTAATAGACATTGTTCTTCAGTTCGTCTTCGATGTAGAAGAGGGTGCCGCCCATGGCAGAGCCGCATCCGGCACAGGCCCCCTGGTAGCGGATTTTCAGGCGGTTGTCGTCGGTCAGGTCCAGCACTTCCAGGTCGCCGCCGTCGCCTTGCAGCATCCCGCGCACGGACTGGTGGAGCCAGGCTTCGATCTTTTCGATTTTCTGCGGCTTGGTGAGGGCGTTCCATTCGGTGTCGGCCTCGGCACGGCCCTCGGCGGTCTGGGTACGGTACTTGATGCGCTCCATCTTTTCACGGACCAGAATGGCGGTGGCCTTCTTTTCGGGGTAGGTTTCCAGCACCCGCTGGATAAGCGTGTTCATTTGTTTGAGCTTAGGTGCGGAGGCGTCGAAAGCCGGCACGTCGGGAGTGTCCCGGAGTTCCTGTTCCAGGCTTTCGGCGGTGATGGCGCAGGCTTCTTCCACCGTGACCATCTGGATTTTCTTGCAGAATGTGTCGGCAAGCGCAGTAAAGATGGGCCCGCCGTAGGTGAAAAACCTGGTCTCCAGAATCTTGTCGCATTCCGGGTCGATCATCAAGTAGACCTTCAGGCTCGCTTCCTTCACGTCTACAAGGGCAAGGCCCTTTTCGTCGGCTTCAATCTGGAAAATCGCGCCCCTGTACTTGGGGGCCTTTGCGATTTCCTGCACCTTTTGGGAAAAATTCGCACACAGTTCTTCGCTCATGATGCGACCAAATGTAGAATAATTCAGGCACGAAGTGCCGAGCACATACCTCAAAGCGAGCTTGCGAGCGACCTCAAAGGGGCTTTAGCCCCGACCTCACGCCTCACAACTATTTCACGTCCACGGTCACCTTGTACATGGGCTTGCCGCGGTAGCTGTTCAGGCCCTTGGCGGTCTGGACTTTTAGGTTCTTGGCGGTGACGCCCGTCTGCTGTTTCAGGACCTTCAGCAGCTCCTGGTTGCGCTTGCTTGCTAGGTCGGTAAGGTCTTTTTCCATGGCAGAGCCTTCGAAATCCTTGTCGTGTTCACGAGCGAATGCCTTGAAGTTTGTGTCCCAGTCCTTGATTTCGGCGGCGGCCTTCTCGTCAATTTCGTTGAGGCTCGCCTTGCCTTCTTTCTGCTTGTAGTATTCCTGTTTCAACTTGTGGAGCTTGTGTTCCTTCAGGATTTTGGCGGGATTGTAGTACTGGGTGTAGGTGAGGGTAAGCTTCGGGTCTTTTGCCAGGGCCTCGGTCATCTTGGAGGCCTTCGCGAACTGCTCGCTGGTAAATGTCCCGCTGGAAACGTCAATCAGGATTTCGTCGTCCTTGCCCAGGTTCAGGCCCACGGCAGAGGCTCCCGTGTTGGCCACATTGCCCACGATCTTGATGGGGGAGAGTGCCACTTTTACCAACAGTTTCGTGATGGTGTCCCACGCGATTTTCAGGTAAGAAAATTCGGGGTCCTTCAGGTTCCCCTTTACGGGAACGTCGAACTGGATCTTGTCATCCTTGTCCTTGAGCACATAGAGCCCCACCTTCATGGGCACGGGGTATTCCGGGTCCACAGAGTCGTCCTTATCGCCAACCTCAATGTTGTAGATGTCGATGGTGTTCCTGCTATCGACATTGAAGTTGTTCATCTTGTTGTCACTGGCGAAGGCCATGGTACCTGCGGTAATGGGGTAGCCCGTGAAGTGCAGGCTGTAGCTGCTGAAATGCTTGAGGGCCAGGTTCTTGACGCTTACGTAGGTGTCCATGGTGCCGATGTCGTTGATGGCGCCCTTGTACTTGACGGACACGGAGCCTCCTTCGGGGAAGGCGGCGCTCACGTTCACGTTGCATGGTTTATCGAAATTGATGTTGGAACCGCTCACCGTGATGGCGGAGACCTTGTAGTTAAACGGTTTGGAAAGGGTGTAGTCGTTGGCGGTGACGGAGGTGTTCTGCACCAGGAGTTTCGCGATGACGGCATCCAGCTTCTTGGTGGGTCCGGCCTTGGCCTTGGCGTCGGTTGTAGAGTCCGTCGAGGCTTCAGGTGCGGGGGCTACCAGGGAATCCAGCGGAACCGCATTGGAATCAGCGGCTACGGTGTCTGACTTGGCGGCTTTGCCCTTGGGAGTGAGCAGCACGTCGATGTTGGTCTTTCCGCCCTTGTACAGGTCCAGATGGGCGAATGCGCCGTCCACCGCTACGGAGTCGATGCGGAACTTGAACTTTTCCAGGTTGGCTTCGGCAATGCCCACGCCCACGTGGCCCGCCCCGATGGTCTTGTCGTTCACCTCGGTGACCACCACGCTATCTACGCTGACAATGCCCTTCACGTTGGAAGCGAGAATACTGTTCAGGTTGCCCTGGATGTCCATATCTGCGGAGAGGTTTCCCTTGAAATCCTTGATGTTCACGAAGTCGTTGAGGTAGGGCTTGCCTGCCGCTAGGGCGAAATCCTTGAGGCCCACGTTCACGTTGAAGTCGTTGGTGGCCGCATTGATGGTCACTTTCACGTTCAGGTCGCCGCCGTCGGCGAACTTGAGGCTCACGCCCACGTTGGTCTGCTTGTTGCTCAGGTAAACGGCGGGAATGGCCACGCCAAAGTCCTTGATGTGGATCTTGGAGCCCACCTTGGCGTCTTCGTAGATGATGTTGCCGTTCTCGAAGACGATGTTCTTGACGGAAATGCTCACGGGGAGCCCGTCGGCGATTTCGGCTGCGTTGATTATGCCGGTGGAATCGGTGGCGGCACTGTCGACCGCTACGGTGTCTGCGGTGGTGGAGTCGGACTGGGAGAGAAAATCCAGAATGTCGCTGAAGTTGAAACGGTCGCCGCTCTGGACCACGTGCACGTAGAGTCCCTTCATGTAGATTTCGCCTACGCTGGCCGTTCCGGTAACGATTCTCGTGGGGTTCAGGTTGATGCGGAACTTTTCGAAGGAGACAAAGGGCGTTTTGCCGTCCCGTTCTAGGAGGGCGAAGTTATCTACGTTGACGGTCCAGGTCAGGGGACTTAGGCTCACGCTTTCGATGTTGACCTTTCGGCCGATGTATTCTTCGGAGTGGGCCACGATGTAGTCCTTCACGAACCCGGGGGCAAGTTTCAGGGCGGCAAAAACCAGGACGAACAGGACGGCGACGACAATCAGGATAATCTTCACGGACTTTTTCATGGGCTACAATTTAGAAATGTTAGGCAAGAAGGTGCTTTTTTCTGCTTTTTTTGCTTTCAGTGGAATATTTTTTTGTAAATTTGCAGCCGTGATTGCCCTTTTTGCCGTTTTTTCGGCAAAACCTGCTCCGTTATTTTGGAGCGAACCTGGCCGTCAAGTCTCCCCGAGGCGTTATTAAGATGGCCCCCTAACACATTCACTTGCAATCACCCCTTCTGCAGGTCTTTTCCAGCCTGCAGTCGCGGTTCAACCCTTACTTATGAGGTGCCTAGATGGAAATAATCACTCTCGCATGCTCTGCTCTTGCAGTCGTGCTCTGTATCGTTATCCTGACTAAGGTTAACAAGATTCTTGACAACCTTCACACTCCTATCGTTAAGAAGCTCACCCCGGACATGAACCTGAGGCCTAACTCTCGTCGTCCTGTCTCTGCCCAAGAAATGGCACAGCGTGGTGATCGCAACAACAAGGGTGATCGCAAGGATCGTCAGAATAAAGACAACCGCGGTGAAAAGAACGGCCAGGCCCAGCAGGGCCAGAACCGTGACCGCAACGAACAGCGTGATCGCGGCAACCGCCGTGACCGCCGTGACGGTCGTCCCGACCGCAACAATCGTCGTGAAATGAACGCAGATGCCCAGGCCGCTTCTTCTGAAGCTCCCGTGGCCCAGCCTGCCGAAGCGGCCGCTCCTGCTGCCGCCGAAGGCCGTCGCCCCCTGGCTCCGCGCATTCCGGTTGAAACTCCGGCCGCTCCTGTCAGCGCTTCCGTGGCTCCTGCAGCACCTGCTGCCGTTGCCGCCGAACCTGCTGTGGAAGTCGCCGAAACCACCTTCGATCCCGCCAAGGTCCGCTATGGCCGCCGCAACGTGATCAAGAAGGCTCCGGAACTCTCCGACGAAGCATAATCACGAAAAGCCAAAAGCTTGATAGAGCCCTCGGTCTTAGGACCGGGGGCTTTTTGTTTTTATAAATGGGGTTGTCAGGTGCTGCCTAGCGCCAGTGGCGATGGTTGTCCGGCCCGTCGAAATCGTCGTAGCGGTCGTCGTAGTTTTCGGGATAGTCGCCGTCGTCGTAGTTGTCGTCCCGATCGGGGAATCCCGATTCCAACTCGGTGAAACTGGGCTCCTCGATGTTCACCACCTGGACTTCGAAAATCAGGTCCTTGCCTGCGAAGGGGTGGTTCCCATCTACCAGCACGGTATCCTTGTAGATTTCTTTCACGATGTAGATGCCGTCGGCGTCGTCTTCGTCGTCCAGGTTCAGTCCATCTACAAACTCGTCGGCGGTGTCGGGCAGCTGGAATTCCCGGATGTCGTTGTCCAGCATCATCTCCAGCTCCATGCCCAGCCAGAGTTCCCCTACGTCCTGAAGTTCTTCTTTGGGAACTTGGAGCAGCAGGTCGTTGCGGTAAGGGCCGTAGCCCTGGTCAAATGGAATTTCTACGGTGAACTTTTCGCCCAGCTTGCGGCCTTCCAGGGCGGTTTCAAGTCCGGGGATGATGTTGTCGTAGCCGTGGATGTACACAAAGGGGTGGCTCGGAGGAATTTCCTCCAAGATGCGCCCGCTCATCTCTTTGAGCGTGTAGGCGATGCTCACCTTTGTCTTTGCTTCCACGATTTCCATAGGCGCGACAAATATAGAATTTTTACTACATTACACCCATGCTTTACGGTATTTGTTCTGATATTCATTCCAATGCTACGGCTTTTCGTGCCGTGCTGGAATCCATGAAAGAAAACAAGGTGGAGCGCCGGATTTGCCTGGGTGACCTTGTGGGTTACGGTGTCGACGCCAACGAATGTGTACAGCTCGCCAAGGAAAACATGGACGTGTGTCTGATAGGAAACCACGACAGCGTGGCTATCAAGTACGAGTCCAGTATGGGCTTTAACCCCTACGCCAAGCAGGCCGTGGAATGGACACAAGAGAACATGAATGCCGAGTCGGTGGCCTACATCCGTTCGTTGCCCTACATTCACGAAGAAAACGACATTACCTTTGTG
The DNA here is from genome assembly GCA_016295375.1 of Fibrobacter sp. Lineage (GTDB taxonomy): Bacteria > Fibrobacterota > Fibrobacteria > Fibrobacterales > Fibrobacteraceae > Fibrobacter. The sequence continues at coordinate 14,314 of JAEDLI010000044.1, forward strand.
CATGCGTCGCCCATGTCCCCTGCGGATTGGCTCTATATTACCGACCTGGAAGACGCACTGAACGCTTTTGACCATTTTTCTGGAACTTATTGCTTTATCGGCCACACCCACAGCCCCGTGATTGTGGCGAGCCGCCCCATGGCCATTCCCAAGGTGCTGGACGAATACGAATACACCATCGAGAATACGGAACGCCTTCTGGTGAACGTGGGCAGCGTGGGCCAGCCCCGTGACCGGGATTGCCGTGCCAGCTGGTGCCTGTTGGATACGGAGACCAAGTGCATCCGCATTATCCGCGTGGAATACGATGTCTTTATCACCCAGGAGCGTATGCGCAAGGCGGGAATGCCCAATTTCCTCATCGACCGCCTGAGCGTGGGGAGGTAACGATGTGGAATGTGTAGTGATTAATGTGTAATGAGCTGTCGGATTTTACATTTCACATCTCACACTACACACCTTTGATTATGAAGTGGGTTCTCGCAGTTTTTGGTAAGGCTGGCTCGCCGTTTATCGCCGACGAGGTGGACAAGTACGTGAAGCGCCTCCGTGGGGGAGTGTACCCGCTGGAGGTGGTGGAACTCAAGGAATCCAAGCTCGATGACCGCGCCCAGTCCCTGGCGCAGGAAGCGACACTTTTTGACAAGAAATTCCCGAAGTCGGAATACCGTCGGGTCATCCTTTCCGAAGAGGGCAAACTCATGGATACGGTGAAGCTTTCCGATACCTTGCGTGACCGTTTCTCGGGCAATATCGTATTCTTGATTGGCTCAGCCTATGGTATCGACGAGAACCTGAAAAAGTCCGCCGATTTGCTGCTTTCCCTTTCGCCCCTGACCTTTACCCACGACCATGCCCGTGTGATTATGGCCGAACAGCTTTACCGCGTGCAGATGGTAATGCAGAACCATCCGTATCATCATAGATGAAATTAAATATGGGGACTAATCTTATAAGGGATTAGGATCTAGAGAATAGAGGTTAGTGAAAAGAATCACGCACTTCGTGCGTTAATAACAGACGGCGAAGCCGTGATATTTCTCCCTAGCCCCTAGATCCTAGCCTCTAGATTCTCATCCCTAGATTATACCCCCTTCTCTCTATTTACTATATTTGGTGCCATGAATCCGGAAATCGAAAAACGCCGCACTTTCGCTATTGTCAGCCACCCCGACGCGGGTAAGACCACCATCACCGAAAAGTTCCTGTGGTATGGAAACGTCATCCGCGAGGCGGGCCACGTGCGTGCCAAGGCTAACCGCAGCTATACCGTCAGTGACTGGATGAAGATTGAACAGCAGCGCGGTATCTCGGTTTCCAGTTCCGTTCTGAATTTCCCCTTCGAAGGTTGCATGTTCAACCTGGTGGATACCCCGGGGCACCAGGACTTCTGCGAAGACACCTACCGTGCCCTCACCGCCGTGGATGCCGCCCTGGTGCTTATCGATAGCGTGAACGGTGTGGAAAAGCAGACCATCAAGCTCATGGACGTGTGCCGCATGCGTCACACCCCGATTATTACCTTCATCAACAAGATGGACTTGGATGGCCGCCATGTGTTGGACCTGCTGGACCAGATTGAAAGCGTTTTGCACATCAAGACCGCCCCTTTTACGCTCCCCATCGGAGTAGGAAAGCTCTTCAAGGGCGTGTATTCCATCGCTGAGAATACCTTCCACACCTTCAACAAGGAAGAAGGCCATCAGGAAATCATCCAGATGAAGGGGCCCGATGACCCTCGCCTTGTAGAAATGTGCGGCGAAAACTGGGTGAACCAGTTCAAGGAAGAATACGAGATGGTCACCGGCGGCATGGACCCCTTTGACCACGAGAAGTTCCTGAAGGGGGAGATGTGCCCCGTGTTCTTCGGCTCTGCGGTGAACAACTTCGGTGTCCGTCAGTTGCTGAACGCCTTTGCCAAGCTGGCCCCGCCCCCAATGGTTCGTGAGACCGACAAGCGCCCGGTGAGCCCCGATGAGGATGCCTTCAGCGCGTTCGTCTTCAAGATTCAGGCCAACATGGACCCCAAGCACCGCGACCGTACGGCATTCCTGCGAATTTGTTCGGGAAGCTTTACCCGCGGGGAGAAGGTTTTCCATGTGCGCACGGGTCGCGAAATCCGCCTGGCCGCCCCCACGGCATTCTTGGCTAAGGACAAGGAAGTCATTGACCACGCCTGGGCGGGCGATATCGTGGGTATCAACGACCCGGGGCTCTTCCGCATCGGCGATACGCTGACCGACGGCGAAAAAATCAGCTTTACGGGCATACCTGACTTTGCTCCGGAACATTTCGCCCGCGTGACGCTTCTGAACCCGCTTAAGAGCAAGCAGATGGCCAAGGGCCTGGCCGAACTTAGCGAAGAAGGTGCGACCCAGCTCTACGAACCGCTCAAGTCGGCAATTCCTGTGATTGGCGTGGTGGGGGAGTTGCAGTTCGACGTGCTCAAGTTCCGCCTGCAGAGCGAATACGGCGCCGACGTGTCCCTGGACCGTGTGCCTGCCCACGGCATCCGCTGGGTGTCTGGCCCCGAAGCCGACATGGCCAAGTTCGCCGAGGAATACGCCATGGACTGCATGATGGACAAGGAACGTAACCTGGTTTGTCTGTTCCCCAACGAGTACCGCCTGAACCTGGCCATCAAGAATTTCGAGAACCTGAAGTTCGCCGAAACCTCCCAAGGGTAGGTGGCTATAAAAATTTGCTTTTGCTATATTTACACCCGTAAATTTTTTAACCCGAACCGCGCGGCTTTCTAACTGCGCGAAAATTCAAAAGGAAAACACAATGGCTGACAATCTGTCCGTCCTCGGCAAGGCCCGCAAGGCCTACCAGCCGAAACTCCCCGCCGCTCTCCGCGACGGCGCTCTCAAGGTCACTCTCAACAAGGGTAAGGCAACCGAATCCGTGCGCGACCAGGCCAAGATCAAGGCCCTGTTCCCGAACACCTACGGTGCACCGTACATTTCCATGAAGAAGGCTACCAAGGCTGCTGTCGGTAAGGCTCTGAACGTGGGCGTGGTGCTCTCCGGCGGCCAGGCTCCTGGTGGACACAACGTGATTGCGGGTATCTTCGACGGTATCAAGAGCATCAGCAAGAATTCCAAGCTCCTCGGCTTCCTCGGCGGTCCGTCTGGCCTCGAAAACGGCAAGTTCATCGTGATCAACGAAA
>JAEDLI010000045.1 GCA_016295375.1 Fibrobacter sp.
TTCTTTTTTTCGCCACGCACCCCTGAAAACGGGTCGTGAACCGCCTGGACCCATGCCTGTCAACAGTTTGTCAACAAAAAGACGGGACGATTGTGTGTGGCCCCGGCACAAGGCCGAGGAGGCAGGGGGAAGGACAAGGAGATCCCCGCCTGCGCGGGGATGACAAGGATGGATGCGGGGAGAACTCGCAAGGATTAACGGTCACCAGGGTTTTCGTCTGCAGTAAAAGGTTATCCGCACAATCATCAACATTCTTCTTTTCTAAATTGCTTCCATGGCCCATTACGATCCACGATTTTTACCCATCTGCAAAGAAGACCTAGACGAACTGGGTTGGGATTACGTGGACGTAATTATCATCAGCGCCGACGCCTATGTGGATCACCCCTGCTTTGGCCACGCCGTAGTGGCAAGGCTTTTTGAACACGAGGGCCTGCGGGTGGCCATTCTCCCGCAACCCAACTGGCGCGACGACCTGCGGGATTTCAAGAAGTTGGGACGCCCGCGAATGTTCTTTGCCATCAGTAGCGGCATGGACAGCATGGTGAACCACTACACCGCAGCAAAACGCCTGCGCAGCGACGATGCCTTCACTCCAGGCAACAAGGCGGGATTCCGTCCGGATTACGCCACGTACACATACACGAAGATTCTGAAAAAACTCTATCCCGATGTGCCCCTGATGATTGGCGGACTGGAATCAAGCCTGCGTAGGGTGACCCATTACGACTACTGGAGTGACAGGCTCAAGCCCAGCATTTTGTTCGACACCCAGGCTGATCTTCTGGTTTACGGCATGGGTGAAAAGCCCCTGAAAGAAATGGTGCGACTCCTAAAAAAAGGCGTACCCTTCTCCAGCCTGACATCCATTCCCCAGACAGCCTACCTGGCACCCAAAGGGAATGTTCCCAAGAACAAGAACTGGGAAGACTTGCGGCTAGCCAGCTACGAAGAATGCCTCGCTAGTAAGCGCACACAGATAGAAAACTGCCACAAGGTGGATATCGAATGCAACAAGTGGTTCCAACGCCGCATTTTGCAAGATGTGGCGGAACAGACCGTGGTGATTAATCCCGCCTTCCCGCCCATGGAATACGGCGAACTGGACGAAAGTTTCGAATATCCCTATGCCCGCGAGCCCCACCCCCGCTACAAGAAGCGCGGAAACATACCCGCCTTCGACATGATCAAGTTCAGCATAAACACCCACCGTGGCTGTTTCGGCGGATGCAGTTTTTGTGCCATCAACGCCCACCAAGGAAAGTTCATTGCCAGCCGTAGCCGGGAAAGCATTTTGCGGGAAGTTGATTTGATAACGAAGATGGACGGATTCGCCGGCACCATCACCGACTTGGGCGGCCCAAGTGCCAACATGTACAACATGCGGGGCCGCGACCAGAGCCGTTGCCAAAAGTGTGCACGGCCCAGTTGCCTCACGCCCAAGATTTGCGACAACATGGACACCCGCCACAAGGAAATTCTGGAGCTCTACCGCGAAGTGCGCAACCACCCGAAGGTAAAGCACCTGTTTATCGGGAGCGGCGTCCGTTACGACATGCTGCTGCAAGAAACCAATGACGCTGAACTGCGCAAGGACCACGAGGAATACGCACGGGAACTCATCGACTACCACGTAAGTGGACGCCTGAAGGTGGCGCCGGAACACACCAGTGACGAAGTCCTGAAACTCATGCGCAAGCCCAGCTTTACGCTGTTCCACAAGTTCAAGGAATTCTTCGACGACGAATGCAAGCGCATCGGCAAAAAACAGCAGATTATCCCCTACTTTATCAGTAGCCATCCGGGCTGTACCGAAGCCGACATGGCGGAGCTGGCCCTGGAGACAAAGCAGTTGGGGTTCCAGCTGGAACAGGTTCAGGACTTCACGCCTACGCCGATGACGATTGCAACGGAAATGTTCTACTCCGAAATGACTCCCGACGGAAAGCCCCTTTACGTGGCGAAGACGCCCGAGCAAAAGAAAAGCCAGAGGCAATTCTTCTTCTGGTACATTCCGGAGAACCGCCCGCAGATCCGCGCCACCCTGGAGCGCCTCAAGTTGGGCAAGATCGGGCGGCTGCTTTTAAGCCGCAGCGCAAAGGCCGAAGGCAAGGAATTTTTCCCCAGCAAGGAACGGGAAACCAACGCCGAATACCGGGAGCGGGAACAGCAAAAGCGGGAGCAGCGCTCCGGCACCATCGTTCCAAAGAAGGTTGGCGAAAAAGGCCGTTGGGAAAATTCCGCCCGCAAGGAGCGCCGTGCCGCACAGTTCGGGAATAAAAAGAGGCCGCACCACCATTAAGAGTGGGTAAGCACGCTCCACCATTCTGTACTGATTCGTTCCTGCTTTACCTTGAAGTCAGCCTCTTCGAACCACTTGAGGATGTAATCCTTTTCGGTCAGAAGCTGGCCGCTGATAATCAGTTCACCGCCGGGGGCAAGCAGGTCTTCAATGTCGTCACGGAGCGGCCAGAGTTCACTGCGAATCATGTTGCAGAGGATGACATCGAACTTCGTTCCATCCTTGAAGGCATCCAAGAACCCGAGCACACAATCGCTCTTGCCAAAGCCGTTCCGTTCAAAGTTTTCGGCAATGCAGGGAATGGTCAGTGGGTCGATTTCGGTACCCACCGCAAGTTTCGCCCCAAGACGCCGGGCAAACATAGCCAAAATTCCCGTACCCGTACCGATATCCAAAACCGTCTTCCCCTTGAAATCTACCGATTCCATAAGAGCGGCGCAACTGCTGGTGGTATCGTGTTCCCCTGTACCGAAGGCCGTCTTCGCTTCCAGCTCCAGCACAACGGCCTCAGGGTCTTCGGGCGTAAATTCCACCCAAGGCGGGCGCACCCACAAATGGGGGCTTACTGAAACGGGTTGCGCCCGGTCCCGCCACCACTTGTCCCAATCCTTGGCAGGCTCCTCGCTGAGCGTCCAGTTGTACTGCGGAAACTCCCCTACAATGCGGTCCCGCTCGGCCTTGTCGCCGGTGTAGAAACAAAAGTCCGTACGGCCATCGGCCTTCGGGTCCAGCTCTTCGAGGGTCGCCACTCCGGCTTCAAACAGCAGGTAGCTCGCCAGTTCAAAATCTTCTACGGCGCAGTAACCTTCGGCCTTGTACCAAGTATCTACTTTCTGCATAATCTTACCGTATTTGTCTCGTGGTCAACAACATTCCGTTCTGTTCCACCAATATAACAAAGGATTGCTTTCCTAAAGTCGCTGGCAACGCAGCCTTGACAAAATTGCCTTCAAAAAACTTATCATAAACTAGATTTCCATTCAAACTAAACAAGCGCACTCTATTTTTTCCTGCTTTAGGTAACTGTACCAGCACAACATTGTTGCGATGATCTAACGAAACATCGCAAGCCGTATGTCCCCTTCTTGCATATTGCACAAAGCGTTCGCTAGAACTAGATGGAGTCATACTCGAGGAGGGCGCATCTTCACTTGAACTAGACTGCATCATACTCGAAGAAGATTCCCCTTCACTAGAACTGGATTCTTCGCTTGAACTGGAAATTTCCATTTCTACATTAAACAAGGCATAAGTTTTATCTTCTGATTCAGAAATACCGTAAATGTGCACTTCGGCCCTTGCCCCAGACCAAAATCTAAAATCGCTAAATTCCGTCACGACCTTTGTCCCCGGAAAAACATCGTAGGACCTAGCGTATTTATCGATTTCAGGACTAGCTTCTTCGATATCCACGTACATATGGTCGCCATTATTGTTGATGGTCTTTTCTTTCCAGACAGATGCAACATAGTCAATATGCCATATCAACATTCCCGAATTGGGTTGCCCTACGTCCCAGTCCTTTTGCGTCCTGTATTCTAGCAGAAACATTTCATCGGGGTTATTCGGGTTAGTAATGCTATAGGCGTTGTTACCGTCGATTTTGTCAAGCTTTACTTGGCCTACGGCATAGAGTTCCGTAGGGTTCATCCACCCCAGGGACATCCGCTCGAAGGCAGAATAAAAAGGCGGTGCGCAGTTTTGTGTTCCGTATGAATTGTAAGGACAGTTGTAATTGCCGTTGTCCATCACATCCCACTTTTTAGGCGTCTTGCGGGGATTGTTTCCCTTTAAGTCATACATGTCAGGCAACCCGAGAACATGGCTGAACTCGTGAACGAAGGTTCCTATTCCACCCAAGATGGCCGTGGAATTGTCCTTTTTGTAGGCGTATCCGTCAATTTCGTTGGAACAGGCGTAGCGGTTGGCGTAAATGTCGTTCCCCATATTCTTTCCAGATCGTTTGTTCACAGAATTGCCGATGTACCAGGCGTGGGGCCAGATAGCGCCCACTACGCCGGAGTTGTTGGCACCCACTCCTGCATAGAACATATAGGTAAAATCGATTTCGCCATCGCCATCGTTGTCGTATTTGGAATAGTCAATGCTCTCCTTTTTTTTCAAGGAATCTAGCGCCTCTATTAGTGCGGAGCGTGCCCCCTCGTAGTTTCTGCCGTCGTTACCGCTGGATGTCGTTCCGTAGTCGTTTCTATTCCGAGAAATGGTCACGGGCCCATAGACGTCGAAGGTGGGGCGGAAAAGACCCATGGAATTCTTGACGAAATAATTGCGAATACTTCCGAGGTTGTAATATTCGTTGTAGCCTTCCTTGTTCATGTAGTCCGTAAATTGGGACTTGGGGTCGGCACTCTTGAACCTGACATCTTGGAATTCCACAAGAATTACTATGCCGCGAACATCGCCCTGCGTAATCTCGGGATTATAGCTAGGCATGCGCATCACTTCGCGGTAGGCAAAATCCGGCACCCGGTAATCCATAGGTTCCATAGGGGGATTTTTTTCGAGCAGCAGGTCGTAGATGCGGGATTGGTCGAGACTAGTCAGAAATTCCACATCGGAATCGCTGCGGTCATTTGAATTGCGGGCGTATATTCCAGAAGGTTCGCCTTCGTTGTTGATGTAGGTGTAATACCCGAGAAGGTCTTCTTTCAAAAAATAACCGTCTTCTGTCTGCAACACATGGAATTTTTCGTCGCCAACAAAGCGGGCTTCCAGCACGCTGCCGTCGGGCTGTTTCAGGGGGAATGTTCCCTCGTCTGCCGGGACAGCCAAGCAGTAGCTCGCCATCAGCAGCATAAGCATTGTTGTCGAAAAAATTCTCACAATCACTCCTTAGACCTAAAATAATAAAGTATATTACGGATAGGTATGCTCTATATCCATCAATATCCCGATTGGACGCACTTTCGGTTCGATTCCCGGAAGGTCCTGAACGCTCTTGGCGAAACCCGCTTGCAAGAGGGCAAGCTTATTGGAGCCATGGAGACCTGCGGGTTCCAGGATTTGGAGCAGGAACTGTTGATTCAGGATATTTGCTCCAACTCCGCCATTGACGGGATCCGTCTGGACAAGGCTTTTGTGGAGCAGCAGGTGGCTCTTGTGCAGGGGGGCTCTGCCCAGTCGGCAGACCCTGCGGTACGCATTTACCTCGCCGCCATCACCAAGGCGTTCAATCCGTTGACTCAGGAACGCCTGTTTGCATGGCATGCCGCTATGGGGCAGAACAAGGTGGCCAGTTTTCGTGCTGCACCCAGTGCGGTCCAATACCGCCAGGGTGAGCTTCAGCTGGATTTCGAAGGGCCGAATCCGGAACGTCTGGAGCAAGAGGTGGAGCGTTACATCCAGTGGATGGAAAGTTCCAGCATGGATGGAGTTATCAAGGCGGCGGTGGCCCATTTCTGGTTTGCAACCCTTAGGCCTTTCGCCGATGCCAACGGCCGCCTGGCAAGGCTCCTCACCATCGTGGCCCTTGCCCGCAGCGAGCAGACCACTCGCTGCCAGTTTTCCCTGAACCAGGCTTTTCTGGAGCGTCGCGAAGAATATTTCAAGATTCTCAATGCCACCCAGCGCGGTAACGGCGACTTGACGGAATGGATTCTCTGGTTTATCGAAACTTTGCAGACGGCCATGGCGAGCACTCGGGAGCGCATTCTCAAGGAACAGCGCAAGACGGCCTTTTACAACCGCCATGCCGGGGAGGCTTTCGACGAAAAGGACCAGAAGTTGTTTACCGCCCTGTTTGCAGGAACGCTTCCCGCAAGTTTTACCGCCAAGGAACTGGCGGCAATTATCGACCAGAGTCACGACACGGCCCTCCGCACTATCCAGAAACTCATCGCCAAGGGCATTTTGAAATCCGACGAGAAGGGCGGTCGCAGCCAGCGGTATTCTATTAGGGGATAGGGGATAGGATCTAGGGGTTAGGGGATAGAACAAAAAAGGCCCGCTTTCGCGGGCCTTGACAATCTAAAAGAAAAGCTTGATTACCCTTCTTCCAGGGCTTCCTTGAATTCGTCCACCGTGGCGATGTATTCGTCGATCATGTCGGGCTTGGAATCCAGATGGGCAAGAATTTTATCCAAGTGTTCCTTGTTGAACGCTGCCTTCAGCTGGCGGCTGGCGTGACCCTTGTAGCCCCATTCCTTGAGGATTTCGTCGGTGACCACGAAGGAATCGTCCATAGACACGAAACGCATGGGGCCATAGACTGCCCAGTTGTGTTCCATCTGCATGCATTCCGGTTCCTGCATGTCGGGGTTGGCCATGTAGCGCTGGATATGGCGGGTGCGAACATCCTTGATCTTGTCAATACGCATATAACCCATGATCAGGTACTTGTTGCGCATTTCGGAATCGCTGAGGCCTTCGTAGCGGGTGCCGAACAGAATGTAGCGACTCTTGGCACGGACGATGGCGTTGATGTTTTTCACGTTGCAGCAGCTCATGAGACCGTAGGTGCTGGTCTCGTAGTTGGGTTCATAGAAGAATCCCTTGCCGTTTTCGTTCAGCTGGTCGCGGACGGGCATTTCGGACTGGTGACTGGTCTCCACATAGAGCAGGCTGCCGGCGGCGTTGCCACGGTAGTCTTGCCAACCTTCAAGATTGATTTGTGTCTTAGGCATTATTCAACCCCTAAAAAAGTGATACATAATAAAAAAACCAGCGGACCTAAAAAGGTTCGTTATTTACGTTGCCAAAATACAAAAATCAGTGCTAGAGGGTGAGGGCTTCTGCCGAAATATCCTTCATTCCGAACAGATTAGCCCCTTTTTCGAAGAATTTGGCGGTATCCGTGGTCAAAAAGCGGGTCTTGCCAGACCGCGAAAGCCGGGCATCCATCTCGGGGTGCCGGTTCAGGTAGTCGACGGTCTTGTCCGCCACGATCTGGCCCTGGATGACCAGGCGCACTCCTGCGGGGAGTGCCTCCCGGATTTCTTTTTCCAGCAGGGGGTAATGGGTGCAGGCCAAAAGGACGGTGTCTATTTCGGGGTCTTTCTGGAGCAGCGCTTCTACATCTTTCTTGACAAAAAAGCGGGAGCCTTCCGTATCCATCTCGCCGTTTTCTACCAGGGGAACCCACATGGGGCAGGCGTGCTGGGTGACCTTCAGTTCCGGAAAGAAATGGCTGATTTCTATCTGGTAGCTGTTGGACGAAACCGTACCTGCGGTAGCGAAGATGCCGATGTGTCCCGTGCGACTGAACTTGCCGATTTCTTCGGTGGTGGGCCTGATGATGCCCAACACCCGCCTATCCGGGAACTCTACGGGCAACACCTGCTGCTGGATGCTCCTAAGTGCGCGGGCCGATGCCGTATTGCAGGCGAGAATCACCAGGGGGCAGCCCCTGTTGAAAAGCTCCCGCACGCACCGGAGGGTGTAGCGGAAGATGGTCTCGAAACTCCTGCTCCCGTAGGGCGCCCGGGCGTTGTCGCCCAGGTACAAGAAGTCGTATTCGGGCAAGGCCTTGCGCAGGTCCTGCAAAATCGTGAGCCCGCCAAATCCGGAATCGAAGACGCCTATCACAGGGCGGCCTCCATGCGGGAACGGACCAGGGGCATCAGTTCCTTTCTCGGGTCGTTGTCGCCCTGCCGCTTTTCGATTTCGCCTGCGTCGATGGGCTCGAGAATCTGTACGCTCACCTTGCAGCGCCCGGTATTCTTGCGGCGTTCCCACACGGCAGAAGTGCCGCGGATAACCACAGGGAGTACTATAGCGTGTGACTCCAGCGCAAGCCTGAAACCGCCGCTCTTAAAGGGCGAGAGAGCTTCGCTTTTTCCGCGAGTGCCTTCGGGGAACAGACAGAGCCGTGGTGCCCGACCAGAGGCCATGGCTTCGCGAATCAGCGCTCCGCCACCACCCTTTTTACGGTTGATAAAAATACAGCCGATCTTGTGCATCCAGAAATTGAGGAATGGGATGAACCTAAGCGAAGCCTTGGCGATAAACCCCACAATACGTTCGATGGAAAGAAACATCACGGGAATGTCGGCGTAGGAATTGTGGTTTCCCATGACAAACACGGGGCGGCTCCAGTCCACCTTGGAAAGAATCGCCTGGTCTTTTATTTCCAGGTCAACCCGCAGCACGTTTATGCAGAATCGGGAGAACTTCTGGATTTTTCCCTCGAACCAGGTGTTGAAATTTTTTCCGTAGGCAACCAAGATAAAGGGCAGTGCGAGAATATGCGCAAGCATATAGCCAAGCACTACAATTACCACGTATATTCTAAACAAGATAACAGGCATAGTCCATCGGGGTTGCTTGGGGTAGCGGGGCAGGAACCTGGATGGTTTCAGTTTCAGCAGTTTCCCTTTCCAATACCTCTGCTTGCAATATAGCAAAACTAGGTAAGATTCGGCACGAGTCACCCCAACGTAATACAGCCGCCTTTCTTCGTCCATCTGTGCCTTGCGCTGTTTTCGGTTGCCTTCGCACTTGCCCGGCGTGAATCCTTCGGCAAGGCCCGCGTAAAAGACTACGGCGTACTGGAGGCCCTTGGAGGCGTGTACCGTCTCGATATGGATGCCGTCTTCCAGCACCTCGTCGCCTGCCATGGGGTCGCCTGCGATGGGCAGCTCGCATTCCCGCAAGGCTTCTTCGAAATATTGCCGCAGCCGGTTGTACCGCACCAGAATGGCGAAGTTTTTCCATTGGAGTCCATAGTTTTTGCGCAGGGAATGAATGGCGGTCTTTATCTTTTCGATTTCTTCGATGGGATTGTCCGATACCCAGACTTCGGGCTTGCGGTTTTCGGTGAAAATCCTGTTGCCGCCGGAGCCCTTGGGGTTCCCTGCCCGGAGAACCTTCCGTAACGTTACGGGCTTGTTCACAAAAATGTCGTTGGCCAAATGCAGCACGTTCGGTACAGAGCGGTAGTTCCATTCCAGACGGATGAGGGTACTGTCCTTGAAGTCTGCTTGGAAACGCCGGATGTTCCCGATGTCCGCTCCGCGGAAGCCGTAGATGGCCTGGTCATCGTCGCCTACTACGAACAGGTCCTTGCGATTTCCGAGAATGTTCTTGACCAGCCTGTACTGGGAAGGGTTGATGTCCTGGTATTCATCTACCAGGATTTCGGCCCACAGGGACTGAAAGTATTCTCTTGCATTTTCGCAGGTTTCAAGCAGCCTGATGGCAAGGTAAATCAGGTCTTCGAAAACCACGTTTCCAGATAAAATAACGTTTTTCTGCAGGGGTGAAATTTTTTTCTTGATGGCGCCTGGTAAATCATCTGAAAAAAGTTCCTCCCGGTTCAACTTGGCGGCAGGAATCTTCCGCCTTGCCAGTTCCCTCAAGAATTCCCGCTGGTCCGTTTCCTTTGGGGTAGGAATCTTGTTGAACCCGAGAATTTCGTAGGCAAAGCGCTCTCCGATTTTCTGCTTGAGCATGAACAGCGCAAGAGAATGGAAGGTGCAGAGCCGTACACCGGCCTCCGGGAAAAGAGCCTCTACCCGCTCCCGCATTTCGGCTGCGGCCTTGGCGGTGAAGGTAAGGGCCAGAATCTTTTCGGGCTGTACCCCGCTCATGATGCGGTACTGGATCCGCTTGGTCAGTACAGAAGTTTTTCCCGAGCCCGCTCCTGCAAGAATCAGGAGAGCTCCGTTTTGTTTATGGTCGTGCAAGACGGCCATACGCTGGTCGCCGTTCAGACCTTTCAAGATGCTTTCAGCATCCATAGGTTACCGTTGTGGAATGCGGCGCCCCGAAATTTGCGCCTGCGGGATATGGGAAAGGGACTAGGTGGTTTCCTTGTCCGAAACATTCGGGCGGCCGCCCAGCAAAAAGGCGAAGCCTCCGAACAGACTCAGCAACAAACTTACAAAATAGGCCAGCAGCTGGATTACCACCGATTCGAGACCGGGCACTCCGGCGCGGGCGAACAGGGACTGGGCGAGCAGTTCCCTAGGGCCAAACCCGCCGATAGAAATAGGCAGGGCGCTTACGATAGCTACCAGCGGGATGTAGTAGAAATACCAGGATACAGAAAGTTCCACGCTGACGGCAATACCGCAGAAGAAGTGGACGAAAATTCTGAGGGACTGGGTCACTGCCGAAAGTCCGGTGATCTGTGCCATCAGTTTTTTGGACTGGAAATTCTGAAAACGTTCGAACATGTGCTCCATGCGCGAACTGATGATCTTCGGCAAAATTCTAGAAAAAACCTTGTGACCCAACCGCCCTAGCCGCCGACTGCAAAGCCCGCCCAGCAAGGCGCAGAACCCGATAAAAATCCACACCGACGGCCACATAAACGCCCGCTGGGCGTCGTCGTGCATAAAGAACAGGAGTCCCATGCCCAAGGTGAAGAGCGTTACAAAGAAAAGCCCAAAGAGCCTGTCGAAGAATGTGGCAGTAAGCCCGGCGCCGACGCTGTCCTGCCCACCCTGCATGCGGATGTCGTAAACCTTCTTGATGTCGCCGCCCACGTTTCCGGGCATGAAGTTGTTGAAGAACAGCCCCACGTAGTAAAGTTTCAGCAGGTGTCCGTACTTTAAGTTCACGCCCTGCCGCTCCAGCAAAAGTTTCCATTGCAGGCAGGCCGTGAAATTGGAAAGGGCGAGGCAGACCACGGCAAGCGTGAGCGGCAGCAGGCTCTTTGTAGAGAACAACCTGTACAAATCCCCGATGTCCCAATCCGGATCGCCCACGATGTTACGGTACACGAAATACGCGGGGACGATGGTCACCGTGAGTTTCAGCAGGAACACCAGCGCGGATTTGAGCTTCGGGGACAGTTTCATGGACTAGGGCTTTTTGCCCAGGACTCCTATGCTCAGCTGGGTGTAATGCATCAGGGGGTTGGATTCCAGGGAATCCAGGATACGGTCTTTTACCTTCTGGTAGGCAGTTCCCTGCAACGGATACTTGGGCAGTTCCACGCCTAGCTTGAAGCAGAATTCCCGTGCCATACGGTAGAACAAGTTGGGGCGCATCCAGTCGCCGTACTGGTAGATATTTTCAAAGCCTGCGTCCGTCATGAGCTTTTTCAGCTGGGGCATGGTGAACTGCTTTTCCCAACCGGCGAACCACTTGTCCATGGCAATCAAGATGTGCTTGATGATGGTGTAGGGGTGCACTGTTTGCGGTACGTCACAGAGGCAGTGCCCGCCGTGCTTCAAGATGCGGAAGTTTTCCTTGATGAGCGGGAGAGAATCCTTGAAATGTTCCGCTAGCCCTTGATGGAAAACCAGGTCGAAGGTGTTGTCGGGAAAAGGCGCCTTGAAGGCGTCGCCACGGACGAGTTTCAAGTTGTCGTACAGATTGTCTTTTGCCCGCAGGCCATCTACAATCTTCAAGCTGTTCTCGGCAAAATCTAATACGTACACGTCGGCGCCCAGGCGGGCAAGCTCGGCGCTATCACGGCCGGTGCCGGCGCCAACTTCCAGCACCTTGAGTCCTTCGAGCTTAAAATTCTTCTTGATGGTATTCAGCACCGACGGAGACGAAGGATACACCTTGTCCATGTCGTTTTTCTGTTTCCAAAAACGGTTCCATACGGACTGATCTGGTTCTTTTACTGTCATAACCGGCAAAATATACGAATTTGTATCTTACAGAGTATCAACGAATTATGATCTCTTCGTGTATTTTTCTGCTTTTTACCTATTTTTTGTAACAAAAGGACGACAATGTTTGAATTTTGTGACAAAATTTTCTATATTCAACCCAAGTTTAAAGGCGATATGGGGCGTTTTTTTGCCAAGTTGTAAAATTTTGTTCTTTTGGCATACAACTTGCTCAAAAAAAGCGATATTTAGAGAGACAAGGTTATAAAAATGCATATTGATTCAACAGATACAACCCTAAAAAGATACCTCGAAGACATTAGACGCACAGCCCCCCTTTCCCGCGAAGAAGAACAAATTCTTTTCCAGAAAGCGAAAGAAGGCGACAAGATTGCTAGAAAGAGACTGATTTCTGCCAATATGCGTTTCGTTTTGAAAGTGGCCATCCAGTACCGTGGCTGCCCGATTCCGCTGCCGGACCTGGTGAGCGAGGGTGCAATGGGCCTGGTGCGCGCCATCGAGTCCTTTGAGCATACCCGCGGCCTCAAGTTCATCAGTTATGGCGTGTGGTGGATCAAGGCTTACATTACCCGCGCCATCAACGAACAGGGCAACCTGATCCGCTTGCCGGCGAACCAGCACCTGCGCGTGCGCAAGGCCCTGCACGAACAGAGCCGCGGTAAAGAGATTAACGAAGAGATTCGCGAACTTATCCAGATCGGTCAGCGCGGCGTATCTTTCGATAGCCCCTTGAAGGCGGACTCCAAGGCCACATACGCCGAAGTACTCCCCGACAACGGTGCGTCCAACCCTGAGGCCGATTCCGAAATCCAGAGTGTAGAGAGCCTCGCCCGCGACCTGATGGAGCAGCTCCCGGAGCGCGAAGCGAAGGTCATTACCGGCATTTTCGGTATCAACCAGGAAGCTCCCCAGACGTTACGCGAAGTGGGCGAATCCATGAACATTTCCCACGAGCGCGTCCGTCAGCTGCGTGACCAGGCGCTCCGCCGTATCCGCAAGTACAACAGCAAGGAATTCCTGCAAGAAAAGAAAGACGCGTTCCTCGCGGCTATTAACAAATAATAGCCGCTCCATGACGCAGGGGGCTTTGCCCCCTGGACCCCCTTTCCAGAATCAGGTCCTGAGTCGGGTCACGATTAACGTTTTATACGAAAATGCCGGGCAGACACCCGGCATTTTTCATTTGAAGATTACGCCCTATTTTTTCTTCTTGCGGCGGACGCCCCACTTGTCCTTGATTTCTTCTTCAATCTTTCTCTTGGCATAGCGAACTACCATCTTGAACTGAACCGTATAGACGCCTGTTCCCACAAAGCGCCCGTTATGGTCCTTGAAGTTCCAGTTCACGAACACCTTCTGGTCCGAATTCAAGCAGTTACCGCCAAACTTAGGGCTATTACAAGGCACCGTGATGACAGTATCGTTCACATATTGTCCCAGATGGTCGAAGTAGTTCACCACGAAGGAGATGAACACCTTCTCTGGATCCAGGGAATCGAGTACAGAAGGATCCACGGAACCATCGGCTGCTATCTGTGCTCGGTCAAGCAACTGCGGCACGAACCGTTCGCCTAGCTGAACCAGGTGACCTAGGGCTCCTTCCTTTTCCAAGTCTTCCTTGGTGGTGGAGCTAGGCACATAGCGCAGGTTCACGGAACTCATGGTATGCAGGATTTCGTCCTTGTCGTCGAAGGTTCCCATCTTGGTAGATTCCACCAAGTGGTTCAAGAGGCCTCCGATAATAACCGGCGACGGGTCGTCTCCGGCGATGTTGCCGAAATTATCCTGAATAGCCCCCTTACTTCCGCGAACCACCATCAGAGAATCACCTGGCATCACCGTAACCTGACCTGCATCCAGAATCAAGGTTGCAATCATACCGTCCTCGGACCAAGAGATGGACGAGGGAATCAGATCCAGTGTATCCTTACCGTGAATGTAGCGGAAATAATCCCTGCCATCTACTTTTTTGATGGGCTCGGAGAAAGCAACTGCCAAAGTGTCTGCCTTTTTGCCATAATTGAGGGTTGCCCCTGCAATAACCGGAGACATCTTATCCGTAACTCGGACAGGATCTTCGTTAACGAAAATCTCATCAAAGACCGGATAATAGGTGTACACTGTTGCCGGCGGCAAAGACTCACTGATACTGGTAACTCCCTTGGCCAATGGCGACGGGGAGTATACATCCCAAATCACCTTGGTCGGATCCTTGGAATCTAGCTTCAGATACGAAGGCTGAGCCTGCAGCTGAACGAGCAATCCACGGTCGCTATACCAGGGGAAGGTCATGTGGAGTTTTTCCAAATCCTCCTGCTTCAGAGGCGCGGAATAGTTGACGACCACCTGGTCCATAACTCCGTCGTAATCCGTATCCCAGTATTCCACCGCCTTTACCGCCGGCAGGCGATCCACCACCGTCACGGGGACATGGCGGTCGTATTCGTCGGACGTGATGAAGGGGGCATTGCTGAAGGTCACGTTGGGATACAGGGACACGCTGTCCTTCATGTTCCCCTGAAGTTTAAGGTTCTCACCCACAAAGATGACGATATTCTTCGAGGGCAGGTAGACCTTGGAGACCTGGCCAAGGCCGAAGAATACCTCCTTGCCCTTCTGTTTTAGGGCAATCAGCATCTCCGGGTAGCTCAAGTCAAGGGGGATAATGTCTACGTTGAATTCCACGAACAGGGAATCTAGGCCACCCTTGGTAGTATCCCTAATAGCGTGTGCCGCCTTGATGATATTGGTTCCCAGTTCCACCAGGGGTACCTGACGCACGTAGGTGGCCCCGTTCTGCTTGTCCTTATAGACAATCTGGGCATAGGAGCTCTGGTCGATTTCATCGGGGAATACTAGGTCGGAAACGTCGTTCAGAATAATCCTGTCACGTTCTCCATTGAGGGTCGGTACCGTCGCCGGATTCATGGTCACACCGTTGACCACCAAAGAAACTGACACCACGTCTACAAATTTGGACAACGTATCCTGTAACAGGATTTCCACGTAATCCAGCTGGCCGTCTAGCTCGCCGGAGTCCTTGATTAGAGCAATCTTGCCTTCGGGAACCACCGCAAAGAAGTTGATATTGTCTATCACTACAAGCTGACCTACTTCGTTGGTGATGTAGATTTCTCCATTGCGTACGGGGTCATAGGCGGTCACATAAATCGTGACGCTGCCGTCGGCATTGACCTTGATGGAATCGCCCGGAGCCGGGTTGTTGGGGTCTATCAGGATAAGTCCCGACGGAGTGGTGAACGTAAGGGAATCCACATGGTCACCGAAGTATTCCTTTACCTTGTCAGCGCTCAAAGTGATAGCAACCACATCACCAACCTTGGCCGAATCGATATTGGCGTTCTGACGGAAGTCCAAGGAGATATCCGTGGGGTTGTTGTCCACATAGTACACATTCTCACCGATAGTTACCGTACCGGGGTCACCGGGCTTCTTGTCATCGGCATTCTGGACTACAGAATCGCCCTTGTCATAATCGTCCCAAGACGGGTTGACATATCCACCGCCAGCTGAGCTATACCCAAAATCCTCACCGCCACCATTGGGGCTGTAGTTTCCAGTACTGCTGCTAAACAGAATTCCTCCGCCACTGCCTTCGTCGCTGCTAGAAGAGCTACTAAACAACTCTCCTCCTCCCCCCTGGCTACTGCTGGAGCCATTGCTTTCAGAGGAGCCTTCGCTATTGGAAGAGGAACCATTACTATCCGAAGAACCTGTGCTACTAGAAGAGTCCCCGCTACCAGAAGATCCTTCGCTGCCGGAAGAAGTATCATTGCTATCCGAAGAACCCGTGCTACTAGAAGAGTCCCCACTACCAGAAGATCCTTCGCTGCCGGAAGAAGAATCGTTGCTATCCGAAGAATCCGTGCTACTAGAAGAATCCTCACTACCGGACGACCCTTCACTGTTAGAAGAAGAACCCTGACTGCTAGACGACTGTTTACTGCTAGAAGATTCATTCCATTCTTCTTGGGAACTGAGCCGCTCCCAGCTGCTGGAAGAGATATCGCCGGCAGTACTTGCACTGGAGCGGGCAATTTGAATCTTGTCCAGGGGAGCCAGGTCATCTAGGAAGTTATCTATCCACTGCATGTGGGCAAGCACGTTGTTGTCGATAAGCCTGTTCGGGTTGGCCGCATAGTCAACGAAAATCACGTGTCCCGTGTTGCTGGCCACGAACAGGTGGCCATGGCCATCGACCGTTCCCTGGTCCAGGCGCCAACCCACCGTGGGAGTGGCCCCATTTCTGTTTGTACCACCATCGCAATAGCCGGATTGACCGGAATTGCCCCATTCACCTGTCGTAGGGTCGGCTTTCTGCCTGCAGGAGGGAGTACGGGGACCGGAAAGGTGAGTCGTGTCTTCCGGGAAAAAGAAGGTGCGCAGGTTAATTTCGGCAAGCACCCTAGCCTTCATCTGGCCTCCTTCCCTGTAGGGTTCAATCTGCACAATTTTAGAACCGCCAAAGATAAAGATGGTGTTTGAATAGGGGTCGTACGTTCCGCCATGGGCTCCTTCCAGGGAATCAATAAGGGTTATTTTCCCAAGGCTGATGACCACGGAATCCCCTACGTGCCCCAAGTATTTCGCCGAATCTGCGGCATTGTTGATTTTTTTCCATGTAGTATCCGTAAAATAACCGAAGTGGGAACCCGCCCTCCACTGTTTTTTCAGGGATTCGCTACAGGCAACACCATTCAGGTCCGTTTCACATCCGCCGCCTGCATAGTTTGAATAGGTATAAAAGGCATTGCCTTCGCCGTCCCATATCACGGTAGTAACCTGCTTAATATTCTTGTTGCGGTCCGGCAGGCTCTTGTAGGGTTCCTTGGCGGGCGTCCTCAGTTCCACCTGATAACCCACATTGGACAATCCCCCGTCATTCGTGTTGTCTAGGGCGTAACGGACCAGGGGCCCCGGCATACCGTCGGCCCAAACAAACTTGTGGTTCGGGTCCACCATCACGTGCCAGTAGCCCTGGGTACTTCCCGTTCCCGAATTTTCCGTCTTGTAGTTCGCAGGGGAGGTCTTTACCACACAGGTGTTGGCATTGGTGCTTCCGCTATTCTTTTTTATCTTATGGAGCCTGGCTCCCTGGCCCGCCACAATCAGGTCACCGTCCGGGTGGTGCATAATGCCGTCGGCACCGTTTGAATGGCAAAGGTCCTTCTTGTTTAAAAGCCTCAAGTACCCCAGGCCGTCATAGAAGTAGTCAATACTCTTGACACGGTCGGTGCCGATGTACTTGGTATAATAGAGGGTGGCGTTCGTGGAAGGCTGTTCCACGATTTCGCCAATCTGCTGAATCCAGATACCCGTCGCCGGGTTTTCCGGAGCTCCCGACGGAGTTGCGACTCCGGCAAGTGCAAGCGTCACTGCCGAAAGAATCGCCGTTGTCAAGTTTCTTGCCATCTTTTTCATAGCACTACCCTCTGAAAGGTTTTAGTCCCCAAGGCTCATCCCACCCTTGCCGGCACGGATACCC
>JAEDLI010000046.1 GCA_016295375.1 Fibrobacter sp.
AGAAAACCGCTGCTTAGACTCCTCCCAACCCCTCCACACAAACTGCAGAAGCCTCGAAAAAAGGCTATATTAAAGTCGATTGACTAGTTTAATGGACATATTCCGCATTGCGGCAGACAAGCGGTCATCTCTTTCGGAGGTGACCGACGCTTGCCGTTTATTCAACGGGGTAGGAGACGGTATTGCTGGAGTGACGCTGGACCGTTTCGGCGACCGCTATCAGCTGCAGTTCTTTTCTGCGGATGCGGTGAAGAATTACGAACAAATTAAGAAATTCGTACTGGACCTGTTCCAGCCGGAATTTCTGGTGGCCAAGTTCCGTACCGACCCTTCGGGCCGTTCGCTGGAACACCCCCGTATGGACGTGGTGTCAGGTTCGGCGGAACTTGCCCGCGGGACTGTCCGCGAAGGCAAGGCCCGCTTCCATGTGGACCTCTTGGACACGGTGAATCCGGGGCTGTTCCTGGACATGCGGGATGTGCGCCTGGAAGTTTGCGAGCGGTTCGGCCAAATGTCATCGGCCGGTGCGTCCGGTTGCGAAGGCGTCGCCGAAGGTTCTAGTCGGGGGCTTCGATTCTTGAACCTGTTCAGCTACACCTGTTCCTTTTCGGTTCACGCCCGCCTGGGTGGCGCCAAAGTCGCCACCAACGCCGACATCAGCGGTAAAATTCTGGACAAGGGCCGTGAAAACTATGCCTTGAACGGTCTGGACTTGCGCCCTGGAGAATTTTTCAGGGGATCTGCCCTGGAGTATGTACCTTGGGCCTTGAAGAAGGGACTCAAGTTCGACGGAATCGTGCTGGACCCGCCCAGCTTTGCCCGGTTCAAGGGCGGCAACTTCAACGTGCGGGAACACCTGCTGCCCCTGGTATCGGAGTGCGCGGGCCTCTTGAATGCCGGCGGTTTTTTTATGGTGAGTTCCAACTACAGTGAATTTGCACTGGATAAATTTTCGGCAGATGTCCTTTCAGCGGTCCGTAGCGTGTGCT
Source organism: Fibrobacter sp. (assembly GCA_016295375.1). Lineage (GTDB taxonomy): Bacteria > Fibrobacterota > Fibrobacteria > Fibrobacterales > Fibrobacteraceae > Fibrobacter. The sequence goes on from JAEDLI010000046.1 coordinate 990, forward strand.
CCAAGGCCCGTACGGCCTGGAAACGCTCCCAGGGCGTAGACTTTCCCGGTGCAGGACTCTCTAAGGAAAGCTCCCTGGTGGCAACACTTGTGGAAGTCTAGTCTTCTACCGCAATCTGGAGCTCTTTGAGCTTGCGCCACAGGGTGGCGCGGCTGATGCCCAGTCGCTTGCAGACTTCGGTCTTGTTGTTCTTGCAGACGCTCAGAGCATGCAATATATGCCTGCGTTCCATCTCTTCGAGGGAAAGGATTTCGCTTTCGTCTTCGTCGCTTTCGACCTTGTTACGACCCGACTCTTGCTTGGGCGAGGTGTTCGAAGGTTGCAACGGGATGGCGGCCACTTGCTTTGTTTCGCTTTTCTGGTGGGCGATGGTCAGCGTCTTTTCGCGAGCTTCTTCTTGCACGCTTTCGGGCAAGTCTTCGAGCCTAATTATACCGTCTTCGGAAAGCACGATGGCGTGCTCCACGATATTTTCCAGCTCGCGGATGTTTCCGGGGTAGGCGTACTTGGAAAGGGCGTACTGCGCCGCCGGCTCCAATTCTTTAATCTCTTTGCCGGTAGTTTCCTGGTTCTTCAAGACAAAGTAACGTACCAGCGTCGGTATGACCACGCGCCGTTCCCTGAGGGGCGGCAGGTGCAGGTGGAAGGTATTCAGCCTGTAGTACAGGTCTTCGCGGAACTTGCCCTGTTCCATGGCCTGCTGAAGGTCACGGTTGGTGGCCGCCACGATACGCACGTCCAAGTAGCGGGCCTCGGTCTCGCCGACGCGACGGATTTCGCGGCTTTGTAAAAAGCGCAAAAGCTTGACCTGGGTAGCGGGGGAGAGCTCGCCCACTTCGTCCAGGAACAGCGTGCCGCCGTTGGCGGATTCAAAAAGGCCTTTCTTGTCGGCGGTAGAACCCGTGTAGGAGCCCTTCTTGCTACCGAAGAGTTCGCTCTCGATCAGGTTTTCGGGAATGGCGCCGCAGTTTACCGCCACGAAGGGGGAACTAGCCCGCTTGCTGTAGCGGTGGATGACGTTGGCCAAAAACTCCTTGCCCGACCCGGATTCGCCGGTAATCAAGACGGTACTCGTGGTGGGGGCAATCTTGTAGACCGTCTTGAGGATTTTCCGCATCTCGGGGGTGTCTCCCAGGAGGCTGTCCAAAACCTGGGATTCCATGAGCTGGTGGGTGGAGTTGTTCTGCTGTTGCGCTTGGATTTTCTTGGCGATATCCTCCAGCTGCTCCACGGTAGCGGGTTTCATCAAGAAACTGTTGGCGCCTCTCGCTATGGCGCTGGTAGCGCCTGGCCAGTTCTTGCTGTCGCAGAGCACAAAAATCTCGATGCCGGGGTTCTTCTCCTTCAAGAAGCTGACCATGTCCATGTTGGAATGGGTCAAAAGGGGAACCTCTATAAACGCAAGGTCTATAGAGTCCTTCTTGACGAGAGGCATTAGGGATTCCCTGTCGCTGCAGAGGATAAGTTCCGTGTCCTTTAAGGACCAGGAACGCCGGATGTCGCTGATAAAGGAATCGTCTAAATCGGCGATCAGAATATTCATGGATTAGCTGTGGCTCTTGATGATTTCGTCCACCTTGTCGCGGAGAGCCTGCAAGTCTATGGGCTTGTTGAATGTGGCGGCAACGTCAAAATGCTGGGCGGTCACCAGGTAGTCATCGGCGGCAGTGCGTCCGCCACCGCTCACGGCGATGGTCCGGTCGCTCATGCCCATGCGGCGTAAGTCCAGAATGACTTCGTAGCCGTCTACGTCGGGCATGATGATGTCGGTAATGATGACATCGTATTTCTTGTTCTGGTAGAGCGCCTTGCCTTCTTTTCCGTTGGCGGCGGTTTCCACTTCGTAACCCTTGATTTCCAATGCAGACTTGAGCATCAGATTGAACTGGGTGTCGTCATCAATAATTAGAACTGTGGACATTTTGTTCCCCCTGAGATTCGTTATACAGTGACCAATATAGATTAAAAATAGTTCCTTCGCCAAGCCTTGTCTGCACGGTTAGATAGGCATTTCCCTCTTTTAGCAGGCGAAGAGCTGAAGAAAGTCCGAGACCTAGGCCCTCGCCAGGAGCTTTGGTGGTAAAGAAGGGCGAGAAAATTCGTTCCAGCGTGTTGGAATCCATGCCGGTACCCGTGTCCGCTATGGTGAACTTGGCGTAATTTCCGGGCGGGATAGGCGGGGCGTAGGGCGTAATCAGCTGATGGACCAAGGATTCTTTTTCTAGCCCGAAGGTCAGAGTTCCGCCCATCTCCTTCATGGCGAAGAGAGCGTTGTTGGAAAGATTGCTGATAATGCGGTCCAGGGCGGCGGGGATTCCCGAAATGCGGATGGACTTGTCCATCTTGCTGGAACTGATGGAAATGTTCGGCGGAAGGGTCAGGGAAAGCTTTTTCTTTACGTCGTCGATAATCATGTAAGGGGCGAAAACGATGACGTCGCCGGAACTCTTGGCCTGGCCTTGTATGGTGTTCAGCAGTTCTTCTAGCGAGACTTTCCCCCGCTGGGCGGCCTTGGTGGCTTCTGCCACGAAGTTTCCGGCGGTGAGCACCTTTTTCTTGATGCCGTCGTCTACTTCTTCGGACTGGATGGCGCCAAGCATTTCCGATGCCAGCTGGCAGAATCCGATTTGGGATCCCAGGATGTTGTTGTAGTCGTGGGCGAAGGCTCCGCAAAGGGTGCCCAGCTCTTCGAGCCTGGAATGGATGTTCTTTTGTTCCTGGAGAATGTTCCTTTCCCTTTCTACGCGCTTCTGGTCGGTCATGTCGATCTTGATACCGATGACCTTGTAGGGTGAATGCTTGGAGAGGATGGGGATAAACATGTTTTCGAATATGGACACGAATTTTCCGTCGTTGATTTGCACGTTGGCTTCGTCTTCGGAAATTTCTCCGCCGTCCAGAAGTTCATAGCTGGTGTGGCTGTTGGGGTTGCCCTTTTCCCGGGCCTCCAGTTCGTAGCTCGAAATGCTTTCGGCGTTGTCTGTGGTATGGAACAGGTTGCCCCGCTTTTGCAAGTCCCGCTGGTTTTGCGCCATGTAGACGCCGTGCTCGTTCTTGGCCCAGAATTGGAAGGGGAGCGCGTTGATGAGGGTGTTGAGGAACGATTCGTTTTCGTTGGATTTTTTCTGGGAACTGTCCAGACGGTCCTGGTAACGCAGCAAGTCCTGTTTGTATTCGGCGAACTGGGCGTTCAGGGATTCGATGCGTTGCTTGTATAGCAGGGAGTTGCTCTGGTCGCTGAGCAGAAGCACGTTGGTGAAGGTAGTCAAGGACTTTTGAATACGGTAGACACTCATGTTGAAGGAGTGCTGCTCGTTCAAAATCTTGACATTGACATTGCTTTTTGTGCCTTCGCGCTTGATATCCAGTCCGGGAAGCAGATCCTGAATTTTCTTTTTTTGCATGTCGCTTTCGGTCATGCGGAAAAGGGTTTCTGCCGCAGGGTTTGCCGTGAGAATGTTTCCATCGTTGTCAAAGGAAAAGTAACAGTCGCCAACGTCTTTCCTCAACTTGTCCAAGAACCAAGAGGCACTCTTGTTCCTGAAAGATATGGAAGTGTAGTACTGCCCGCAGATAATGGTCAGGAATAGGTACGAGAACTGGTACCACAGCATAAAGTGGCTAGTTTGTCCGCGCTGGACGAAGGGAATAAAAAAGTCGAAGAGCAGAGGGATGATGACGAAGAAGGCGAGGGCGCCTGTCATGTAGATGCTGATTTGGCTTTGGGCCTGGTCGCTGGTGCGCAGGGCATTCCGCAGCAACACAAAGATGCTGCGGAACAGTTCCGGGAAAACGAAGATGAAAAAGAAGATGCTGAAGAGAACGAAGTTCGGCCGGTGAGCGAATATTTGATGCCCGAACAGCGAAAAGTCGGTAATGAGAGTTGGGTGCAGGCATAAAATTGCTGTTGAAACGGCTGCCAAAACGACACCGAAAATATTGAAAATGTTCCAGAGAAGGTTGGATTTTGAATGGAGGTTCAATAGGGCCACCTTGTAGATGGTATTGCCTGCCTGTATCCAGACCATGGCCTGTAGCCCAAATACGATTTGTCCGCCGAGTCCCGGATGGCTACCGCTAAAGAACAGGGTGCCTACAAAGGCAAGTATGTTCCAGGCGATGATGGTGATTACCAGGTAGCGGACGGCAAAGGGAAGTGACGAAACTTTGATTTTTTGCCCCATCATGGTGGAATACGAGGCGGCAAGGATAATTGCGACCAGGGAGAGCACCAGGGTGATGGGCGACTGGATAAAAAGGGTCTCGTTCATAGCTATTGTAAATATAATTTCATTTTGACAAATGTGACGAAAATCGCAATGTGATTTCTGTTACTTTAAAAAAAGGGGCGTTCTTTCTAGAATTGGGTTATGCTCAAGAACATGAAATCAAACGCCTTCCTTGTGAACTTTATGGCCGTTTTTTCGGGCCTGGTTCTCATTCTGGTGACCTTTTAGGCATTACACCGGCCCTCTTTCATTTGTAAAAACTGCACTGTAAACAAAATTTTCAGTCAAGTTTTCCGTCAAAAAAGCGTCTTATACTGTAGACGGGGCCCTTCCCTGTCAGCGATTCGGGCGCGTTCCCGCAATTAACGGATTAAAATGACAAGAGAGGAATTTCTCGCCATGGTCAAGGACGTACACGAGCATCCCGAGCACCTGGCGAAATACCGCAAGAAGTACAAGAACGTCTACCCGTTCAGCGACGGCATCTTCAAGATGCTCATGGCAAACGAGGCCAAGCCGCAGCGCACCGTAAAGTTCCTGAACGCGATGCTCGGACTTACCGGACACAAGGCCATCAAGACATATACTCTCGGGGTTCCGGAAAACCCTGGTGTACTCAACGACAAGACCGCCATCTTTGACATCTACGGCACGACACAGGCGGGTGAGCCGGTGCTCATCGAGGTGCAGCAGACATTCAATAAACTGTTCGTTGACAGGCTCATCTACTACGCCGGCCGTGTGGTCTCGCGCACCGTCAAGAAATCGCAGGACTACAAGTTGCCTCACATCTACGTGCTCTCGCTTTTGACCGAGAACCAGTTCCCGAAAGAACCGAACACCTATCTGCACCATGCGCAAATTGTGCGCAACCGGCGTATTTTCTACAATAAACTGGATATCTATCTAATCGAAATCGAGAAGTTCTTCGCCATCGACAAGCGTACCCCGCCGAGCAAGCGCGAAGCGACCGACAGGGCCGAAATGCTGCGCCTGTTCCGCGACGTGCTCGAGGAAAAGGAAATCCCCGAGGAAAAGCTGAAGAAACTGCTTGACAAGGACTTCATGAAAGATGTATCTTTAGTGGGGTACACCGACGAGACACTCCTGAACGAGGTTGACGGGATGACGAACATTATCTACGAGAAACAGGGATCATATTTGCAGGGCGGCGAAGACAAGGCGAACGAAATCGCCCTCGCGATGCTTGCCGAAGGCGATTCCGTTGACAAAATTGTCCGTGTAACCAAGCTCCCGAAGCAGGAAGTGGCCAAGCTGAAGCGGCAAGCCGCGAAAGAACTGGCAACGGCGTAACTCCACCTTCATCATCACCCTAGCGTTGTCATCCCCGGCTTGACCGGGTTTCTTTGCATTTGTCATCCCCGACTCGGTCGGGGATCTCCCTTCGTCATCCTCGCCCATTCGACAGGCTCAGGGCAGGCTCCGGCGAGGATCCGCTAGAGTTTATTAAAACGGCAAAAAGCCCCGGACGGTGTGTCCTGGGGCTTTGATTGTTTATGGGGTAAAGGAAAGGCTCCCCGGTGGGGAGCCTAGTGTAAAATATGACATTGCAGAGTTTTTACCAACCATTCACGCAACGAATCATTCCGTTTTTCACTGTTATTACGTTACCCACAACACAACGGTCGCCAGCAGATTGGTAGTTTCCTGTCAAATTCTGCCAATCAAAACTAGTCCACACTTTACTATCGTTCACATACAATTCTTTTCCGCCACCATTAGCATCACATTTCAGATTTTTAGTATCTGTTCCACATTTAGTAATCTTATAACTCGTTCCGACGTTAAAATCGCGAGCAACACTGCCGGACAAATCAACGTTTACATAGTCTCCGCCTCCGCTACCAGAGCTAGATGACTCAGGTGCCGCGCTGCTGGAACTTGCGCCACCGCCACCACCGGAGCAGGGGTTGGAACCGGAAATCGTTACATCTGAATAGACCCAATTAGGTATGTACATATAATATCCACCATCCACCTTTGATGCGCCCAATGTATTTGTCAGCCAATTATCGCAGTCACTTTTATTGTAACATTGGGGATTTGTGGAGAAGGTTTTTCCGTTGATAACGGAGCCACTATTGATATTAAGTTTCGAAGCGGACGTGAAGAACAAACAACGTTTTGTGTCACTATTATATGTTCCCGATGCCGTAATAATAGAACCACAGCCTTCCGTGCAGTAATCTGTACAATGACATCCTCCCGCGCTGCTACTGCTGCTCACGGCGGCACTGCTACTACTTACCGCCGTCCACGTGACGGAGCAGTCGTGGGATGTGGTATTTGCGGAGTTTGTCAAACTAACGGTATAAGACACCGTACCGGCAGACGCCGGCCCGGTAAAGCCAGGCAGTGCACCGCTGGTATATCCGCTTCCTGTCACCGAAGTTCCTGCAATGGTATAACTGCAGCCATCTTCGCAGCCGCTCAAGTTTTGCGGAGTAAGCGCTACGGAAGTGCTTACGGTCGCCGTCTTGCTCGTTTCACAAGTGAACGAGGGCGGAGCCTGGTTGATGGTGATGTCCTTTGAACAGGTTCCCGTAATATTGTTGTTGCATGAACAACTTAACATCAATGTCTTTGTACCCGTTGTCGATGCAGTCTTCGTGATTGCGTCCGTAGGATTGTGATTCCCTTCAGTTCCGCTATCGTATGTATAGGAGCAACTCCAGCAGTTTACATTATTTGCTCCTGTGAATGTATAGTCATCCCCCTTATTCAAAGTCGTGGGCGTCACGGAACAGGTCAGCAGAGAGCCGATTTCTACACTCCCTGAACAGACTGTCTGCCCAGCGTAAGTCAGCGTATAGGGGTAATTGCCGGCTGTAGTCGGAGCGTTCACGCCATTGTTCCAGCAACCTCCCGTACCACAATCTATAGTCTTGGAATTTCCGTTCAGGTTCCACACCATTTGTACATTTCCACCGATGTTGGTGATATTTGAAACATCAAGCGTAATTGGTTGTCCTTGATACAAACTTCCGCCCACGCTACACGTGGCCGTCACTTCGGTGGTGACTTTTTTCTTCACCTTGAATGTCTTGGAGCATTCATTAAACGGCACTTCCGCGCTGGCGCTTGCCACCGTGTAGGTGTGCTCGCAGCCGCCGTCGGTATTGCATTCGGGCGAATTTCCCGCGGGAGTCTTGCTTACGTTTCCATAACCTTCCTGGCCACTAATGGCATCCCTTCCATCGAGTTTAATGGTGTACACGCACTTGTTATTGGGGCAATTGTTCAGCTTGAAGGAAAGCTGGGGCCATGTCTCACCGCTTTCAACGTCGCTAGCAGAAAGATTGCTGCAAGAAACGCTGGTGATGGCGACATCGTTGCACTGGGTGGAAAGTACCGTCCCGCCCTGGTTTGTCACCGAGGCCGTGAACTTGAAGGTCTTTCCCTGATAGTTCCCGTACGGATTATCCGTCTTTTCCCACTTGGCCTGGTCTAGCGTCCAGCTTGGTGCATCTGAAATACCTATGACGGAGGAGCCGTCCACCGTTCCTTCCACGGAGTAGGCGGTGACCTTGTCCTTGTTGGTCACATCCGCCGTAATGGTCCACTTGCCGGTCCCGTCGTTGTATTGCGCGACGCAGTTGGAAATGCCTACCGCATTCTTACAAGCAGAAGTTATCGTAACATCCGTTACCGAAGAACCGCCAAGATTCTTGATAACGATTTGCTTTACATGTTCAGGGTCAAATCCCTGGGCGCCATCGGCAAAGGAACCGGTGACTTCAAAACTTCCGACATTCCCCTTGAATTTCACGGAACGGCTGGCGAAATCGTCTGAGCCCCAATTTGCATTCTCGCTCAGAAGCCAGATTTCTATTTCGTTGTTGTCGGAGTTCTGCATACTCACGTTGAGTGTCGAGCCTCTCAGGTTGGCCACGGCGGCGAGAGGCAGGGTCTTTTCTTCTCCGGAGCTGACGGCAGAGACATTAGCCAGGTCGGCATGGTCGGTGCATTCGGTAAGTTTGCCCGTCCAGAAGGGGCCGCAGTGGGCTCGCTCGGCCTCCGTTTCAACAGCCCACGCGCCATCTTCCGGGCTAAGGCTGCACTTCAGCCATGCCTTGGCCGTTTTCATATCCTTGCCGTTTTCGACATAGCCGTGTTGGCCGGCACCGGACTCGCTGAATTTGTAACCGGCAGACGAACAGGACGCCCCGTTCTCCCCGGCAATACCGCAACCGGCGTCATCGCCATTGTAGTAGTAATAGCTTTCGGTGCAGCTGTACGCCTTGGAATCGAACCAGCCAGAATGTCCAATCCAGGGCTTGACATTTTCTTCTGTAGGCACGACCCCGTTAGGAGCAACCGCCGCAAAAGAGCACTTCACCGTGGGGTACGTATCGTGACATTCGGAATCGTAATCTTCGCTCTTCCAGCCGATGCCGTAAATCTTGAAATTCGGGTCCGCCATGCTGAAACCCACAAACTCGTGGTCTCGGGAACCATAATTGTTGGAAAGGTCCGACAGGTCGAACACGAGCGTGTATTCGTCGGGACTGCCGTAGAAGTTCCCGACAAAGGCGGAGACGGAAAGCTTGTTGTCGTCGGTCAGGGTCGCCGCCATCATGACCATGGACATCGCCCCCACAGAAGCCTTGCTTCCGCCCTTCACCGGGGTTCCCTTGAGGCAGCTAGATGCGCCCCCGTCCCTGCATAGGCGTGCTTCCAGATAGCCGTTTTCGTTTGCATAAAGGTTCAGCATCAGGTATTCCGAACCTGCCGCGTTGGAACGCAGCATGAACCCGGACTTGGCGATGTTTTCCGAGGCGTTCCCGAAACTAGGCGTGGCCTTGGGGAGTTGCACCAGAGCCTTCAGGGTGCCGTAAAGGCCCGCATTTACGGTGCTGATGACTTTCACTCCCGCCATATTGGAACGGTTCTTGCCCTTGTTGCTGGATTTGTCCAGGGATATATTCCCGTACTGGCTGTCAATGTCGTCCAGCGCCCCGCTCAACAGGTGCCATTTGGACTTGCTGAAAACCCCGTTCGCATCGACGGCACCATTGCATGTCGAATTCACGTCGTTGCCGCAACGGTCGATGCAGTATTCCGTCTCGTCGCCGTAGCAGCCTATGGAGCCGTTCTTGAATTCGTCGAAGAAACAGTGCTTGTCGGACTCCCCAAAATAGGCGTATACGATAGCGTTGTCGTCCTTGACCGTAAATTCGCTGTAATTCTGACTCGTTATGGGGTCTATCGTGGGGCAGGTGGTCCCGCCGTTATTGTCGCACTTCCAGTAGCTGAAATTCTTGTTGGCGTCGTTATCCTTGTCGATAGAAATGGAAACCCCTTCGCCGCTAAATACGCTGACGGTGCAGGATTTCGGGTCCTTCCCCTTTACATCGTCATACACGCAAGTGGTATTCCGTCCGTTCACCTTGACAATCAGGAACGGATTCTTCCCGTCGCCGACATCTCCCTTAAAGGCCACCTTCAGGGAGTGCTTTTTCGCCTTGGCTGTGGCCCGGAGTTCGTAAGTGTTGTTCGCGACGATTGTGGACTTGTCGATAGAATTGTTCTCGGAAGGGATTATTACAATACAGTCTGCCGAGGGCTTGGCCGCCAGGGTGAGGTTCCCCGTCCCCCCCAGGGAAACGGACCAGGACTGGTTTTTGGTATTGATGCCGAAACTCACTCCCGAGGGTTCCACCCAGGTTTCGTCCGTGTTGCACAGGGGCCAGTCGTCATCGCCACGGAAGCCCGCTTCTGGGCAATCTTCCGGATGGCTTGCACAATAGGTGTTGACTTCGTCTTGCGTCGCCGCTATTCGATTCAGGGTCGCAGAGCTTGAAACATGGAGTTCCGCCGAATAGGGGCTCGAAAGGGCGTATCCTTCCCCTGTCTGGAGGTGGAATGTCAATGTCCCGTTCACGGCGTCACTTGTAGTCACGTCGAACAGTTTGCGCGTTTCGGAACCGCTGGTATTGGCGGGTATTTCAAAGGTGCATTTCCCGTCGCTTTCCGAGCCGCCGTTCAGGGTATAGTTCCACCCGTCGGGCCGCATGGGGCAGGACACCGTGAGCGTTATGGGCTGGTCGTGGGCGGAAATGCTTACATGGACCTGGGCCGAACCTGTTGGCGACATTTCCTGGGAGTCCTCTATGAACGATACTGTGGGGGTCCCGCGCTGCGAGCCCTTGACGACAACCCAGAAGGGCACCTTGCTGTACCCATTGGCCGACGCCTCGCAGGTATAGATTCCTTCTGTCAAGGGAGTCCCCCCGCTGGGATAGAGTTTCCCGGATGTGGGGATTCCCGCACCACAGTTGATGGCCACTTCGGATTTTTTCAAGGTGGAGCCGTTTAGCGGGATTACGTTATAATAGTTTTCAAGTTCTCCATAGGGGTCTGTCGGCAGGTAGATGACCCGCGGCAGGACGATAAAGGAGGGGGTCGGCGATGCCTGGTTTGCTTCTGACGGCAAGGTTTCGTTGTTCTCGTATTGGGATTCCAGGCTGACACCCAGCTGCGGGGCATTCGAAATATAATAGCTGTCCGTTCCGCTTGTGTAGGAATCCTCGGACGTGCTGGCAGAGGGGACGCCGCCAGTCGCCCCGCCGCATGTTGAACCGTCGTTACTGCAGATGATGGCAGCCGAAGTCATTTCGTCAATGACCTCCTGGCTGAAGGTAAGGGTGGCGTCTTTGAAGTTTGCCTTCGCACAAGACGCCGTCGGAGCATAAACCGTCCCCGTCAAATGAAGACCGCTGGATTCTCCGATATCCTTCTCGGTGTAGATAAAGTAGTTCTTCACTTCTTTCTGGATATGGCCCGCCCCCTGCTTTAGATATAGGAAGACAAAGGATCCGTCCTCAACCATCGGGAGGCCGTTTTGACCCGGTCCCAGCTGGTTTTCCACAATGATAATGAACTTGCCCTTCAGTTTTTTATCGGCACTCTGTCCGTAATTTCCGTCGCTGGACGAAATCTTTACAACCAGGAATCCATTATAGAGGTTCGTTTTTTTCTTGCCTTCGTCGTCAATATTTTCCCTGTAGCAGTCATTCAAAAGCTTTTCAAAACCTGTCTGGGGCCAGTTGGTAATGCCCGCTGCGCAGCCCTTATTTGCATAGGACTCAAATTTATCCTTGGACGTGACCAGAACGTCCTTGACCTGGTATCCAGTCCCGCAGTTGGATTCCTTTACCCAAATATTGTCACAGTTGTCCTTGACCGTTTCTGCACAAGAGAACTTGCGCTCGTCCGTCACGTTGTTGGAAACGGTTCCATTGGACTTGAACCAGGGCGTTACGCCGCATTCGGGACGATATGCGTCACTTGATTTTTTACAGTAGGGAGAGCCGGTTATGGTATTGTTGTCGTAATTGAAGGTGTTGTACTGCTTCAAATTGTAAAAGATGTTATCTCCTACCGAATACGCTCCTACTGGCGTGGGGGTCGAAAACTTGCCCCCCATCTGACTGTATCCCTGATCTAGACTCCAATCGTTAAAAGAGAGATCGTAGTCCCTAGCCCAATTGAGCTGTATCCATTCCGCGTTGTATCCCTTAGAGGTAAAATACTTCCAATCTGTGTTAGAGTATTCTCCAAAAGACACATCCGTTTTCCCATTTGTATAATAAAGCGAATATTTGTCCGTCTTTTCCGTTATGCTCTTATACGGCTTATATTTGCCTCCAGCCCAATTTTGCCATCCCCTCTCATAATCCACATAGTATTTTCCGCTTATCATACCCCAATTTGTATGCCATTCCACGCCTTTCCAAGAACCGCATACATCCTTATCGCTAGACGATATAACCGAATAAGTGCTCCCATTTTTCGCTATCCGAAACTCGTCTTTTGATGATATGGGAGTGGGGCAATATTTTTTATATGTGCTGATTTCTGTAAATTCTTTTTCATTGCGCTTGGCGTTGTATTGTTCGGACGAAATATAGTCTGCAATATAGGCCTCCGATTCACTGCTATTTCCTAGAATTATTTTATCGTAATAATTTTCGTTATCCCAACCAGTCCATACATTTTTATGTCCCGGCATCCAAACGTTGCCTTCTACCCTGAATGTATAATTTGTGCCGTTGGACTTTATTTGCGCTGATTCACTGGTACACAAATTTTTTCCTACTGTAAATTCCTTTTCGTTCTGTGCAAGGGTCGCTGTGCCGTCAAGAGTCATACTGCCGTCTATCCGAAACGCACCAGCATTACCCTGATTTACATTTCCGCCGAAATAAGCATCTCCAGAAAGTTCAAGGGCTCCCGTGAAATTACCCACAACATACAAATCCTTTCCCTTGAACCCCGTATTTTGGATAGAGGCGTTCCCTCCGATGCAGGCAGTTTCCCCGACTTTCACATCGTTACCGCTAAGGGTTGCGTTGCCCGTCACGACCCAGTTTTTCTCCACTATGGGGGGGTTCCCGCTCCAGTCGCCATTCACGATAGCCGATGTCGCCTTTACCTGTGTTGACTGAAAGCCACCCCCAAAATATGCATAGTCAAATTCAATGTCGGAATGGTGGTTCTCCTGCGGGACCTTTACCTGGTACAGGCCGTCCACGTTGAAAATAGCCACCTCGCTATGCCGAGTGTCCCCGCGGGCCTCTCCGCTCGACAGTATCTTTAGCTTGTATGTAGAACTTTCTGTATTTACGCCAACCAGCCAAACATGGTAATCCTGCCCTTGCTTTTGTAACGGACGCAAGCGGTCGTCCAGGCTAATCGGCTTGTGGCTATCGTTGTTCAAATACTGCCTGATTAACGCACCCACGTCGTTAGCATGGTAAGTTATCCAGCTCCGGGCGTTTTCTATGCCGGCGATAGAGCTCTGGTAGGCCTCCCGCTGCATCATGCGGCTGGCACTGGAGCGGCCTTCGCTGGTAATCCACTTGTAAGTAGCGGTAGCGGCGATGGTCGCCACCAGCATGAACAGGAGAACGGTAATGAGGGAAACACCGTACTTTGAGCGTCTGGAAAGAGATTGCTTCCCCTGAAACAGGCTCAGGGTCGCAATGACATTCTCTCGTCTCTCGTCTTTTGTCTTTCGTCTAAACATGTTTCCCTCCTAGTCCCTAGGACCGTTGCTGGGGGTCGGCACTACAATTTCCACTTCTCCCGTTTCCCCATTTTCGCCGTTCTTCCCTCCGCGGGCAATCTGCAACTCCAACTTCAGCGCCTTGACGTTTTTCTTGTCCTTCTTGTTGCTTTCCGGATTGAAATGGGGAGTCTCAAAGTCATAGTTCGCGCCAGCCAGTTTTCGCACCTTCAGGTTTTCTATCGTCAGCGTTCCCTGGGAGACTAGGGGCGAATAGCAAGCAAAGGTAAATGCCAGGCACACATTTTCCACCTTTTCGGGAACGGTAAAGCGCATGCTTCTGCTGCCCGCTCCCTTGTCGGGGTCAAGTGGCGGAAAGAAGAGAAAGTCGTCCATTAGGCGAACATTGTCCTTTTTAGGATAGTCACCGGTCGAAACACTCCTGAACCCAACGGACATGTGGTCCGTGCCGGGAACAAACATCAGGCTTTTGTCCTTGGAATTTGCCGGAACAGGTATTTCGAAATAGATTTCGTATTCCTGGTCCTTTTCAAACGTGAGGGTGCCATTGTAATTGGAACACATGTTCTTCCAGCTATCCAGGGCGGCGTCCTCGTTCTTGATGGCAAAAACCTGATTGACCCTTCGGTTCGTTTCGTCCACCAGGTTTTCGCTGGCGTTGCTGTAATTCGAGAAGAACTGGGACAGCACCGCGCTCTCTCCACCCTTGTTCGCCTCGCCACTGCCGTTGGTCACGTTCAGGGTGACATAGCCAGCCTCGCCGGTACGCGGAATCAGCTTGAACTGCGTGGCGTTGCCGGGAGGGAACATCTGTTCGCTTTCAACCATGACGCTGGGCCTTGATGCGACAACATTGAATTTCACGACGCCAGTCGCGATTTCTACCGCATCTGATTTTGCCTCTTCTGCAGTCTGCTCCTTGCAGGCATTTTCGTCTTGGGCTCCCGAAACGGTCCGGCAGGAACGCTTAAGGATGCCTCCTTCGACAAACCAGCTGATTTCCTCTACCGCCTGGTAATGGCCCAGGTTGTCATAGCGAACGCGGCGTACAATCAGGTTACTGAAGCCGTCTTCGTTTGCTATCAGAAAAGAGGACGAGTCTTTATTGTCATCCACGGCGTTGTCCGGGTCGATGAAAACATCGGAATAGACGTTGCTGAACTTGTCTCCGTATTTCTCCCCCCCGTCCGCATTTCCCGCCTCTTTCGAACTCTTCGCCCCCATCTGGGACACGTCCGACTTGAAGAGTGTGGCCACGTTCTCGGCTTCCTGCGTCGCCTTGAGCATGTTCTGGGTGCGTACGCGGAACTTGGTGGAGTCGGTAAAGGCCTGGCCCGCCACGAGCACGATGATGCCCACGATGGCCATGTAGACCAGGAGCTCCATGAGGGTGAAACCTTTTTTCATCTGATTACCCCCGAGACGGAAATGGACTGGGTGGAGTTCTTGAAGGGCCAGCTGACGGTCACGTCCAGGCGCTTGGCGAACACGTGGGCGACGCTGTCCGTACCCAGGAGCAGGCTGCCCGCCTTGGCCTTGTACTCGTCGTCGCCGGAGAGCTTCACGTCCACGGTGTAGGTCACCGACATGGTGTTCTGCACGAGCCCGGGCTGGCCCTGCCACTGGCGGGTCTTCGTGATGACCACGGCCACCTTGTTGCCCTCGTCATCGGTCTTTGCCAGCGTAAAACAGTTCGCCGCGCCGCCCCCGCAGGGAATCAGGTTGTCGTCGGTGAAACTAGCGAGCCCCAATGCTCCTAGACTATCGATAATGTTCTGCGCCACCTCGGTAGCGCCGTCACGCCCACGAATGCGCAGCAGGGCGTCGCGGTTTCCCTTCTGCAAGTTGGACACCGCGGCGTACAGGATGCCGAGCACCAGTGCGGCGACCAGCACCTCCATGATGCCGATGCCGCGCTTGGAACGTTCCTTGATGATTGCGGGAGTAAGCATGCGTTGTGTGAGCATCGTATCCTCCCTATATCCCGAACCAGCTGCCGTCGTCGTACTTCATCATGGGCACGAAGGCGTTCTTGGATCTGACCTTGGCCGCGGCCCCGAAGCGTCCGTCGCCGCCGTACTGTACCGCGATAAATCCCTGGTAGGGAGCGGCTGAAAGGCCCTGCCTTGGAGTAAATTCTGCTCCGTTTGTAACCAAATTAACGCCACCCAAGATATCTGCCGCCGTCATTTCGTTTTCCTGCAGAATCTTGTTGGGGCTTTCCAGCACAAGGCTGTCGACCTTCGCGAGTCCGGACTTCCCGGACCCGTTGGCGTCGGTGCATGTCGCGCGGTACGTCGTGAGTTTCTGGGCGCTTTCGCGGACCACGCACAGGGTCTCGTTCATCCGGCGGGCCTCGTTGGCGGTGCGCTCCATGAAGGCGGATACGTTGTAGGCGGCGTCCTTGATGCGGGCGTTGGCCACCGCGCTCTGGAGCCCGGCCACCCCGAGACCACTCAGGATGCCCATGATGGCGATAACCGTCAAAAGCTCTATCAGCGTGACGCCTGATTTATGTTTCTGACTCACAATCATACACTGCAGCCCACCCAAAAGTTCGTCTTTCCCCTTGTTGCGCACAAGGTTATCTATACGGACAAACGCGGGACGCGCGGTCTCGCATTCCGTCTTTCTAAAATAGCTTTTTTTTTCGAAAATAGTTCAAAATATTTTACAAAGGGAGTTAAAACCGCCTTTTCGGGGTGAAAATAGCGGTTTTGGAGGGTTGAGGGGGTGGAAAGCAATGATTCAGCGCAAGAAACGCGTTAAATGTAGGTAAAATGCATCAATTTAAAATTGCCAGGCAAGTTTTCCATCAAAAAAGCGTCTTATACACAGACGGGGCCCTTTCCTGTCCGCGACACGGGCGCGTTCCCGCATTTTTGGAATAAAATGATTAGAGAAG
>JAEDLI010000144.1 GCA_016295375.1 Fibrobacter sp.
GAGGCTGTCTACATCGCGGACCGCAACGAATGCGCCAAGAAAATGGTGGAATACGCCCAACCCGGCGATACCATCCTTTTGATGGGTGCACGTGACCCGAGTTTGCAGGCATTTGCGCATAGCGTGCAGAAACTTCTCGAAAACCGGTGAGCATTCCTGTGAGCAACAAACACCTCGTATTGAAGAGGTGCCCCCCCCCCCCCTTTCTAGGGAATTTTCATATTTTATTACTCAATGGGTGCCCTAAAATGAAACGGTAGATAGACTAGCTTTAAATCTATTTACTACATTTGGCCTCGATGATTCATTTTAGGCACAAACCCATAGACAAGAGCGAGTCCAAGTACAAGAGGCTCAGCCGTATCTATTACAACCGCATGTTCCCCAAACGGCAGGACGCCCTGAAGGTGGCGTGGTCAGTTGCCGCCGGCGTGTTTATTGGAATTTGGCCCACTATCGGCATAGCGATTATCCTCACGGTGGCCTTTTGTGCCGTGTTTCGCTTGCCGAAGGTGCCCGGCATCGTGTCATCCTTCGTGGCAAACCCCTTGACCCAGTTCGGATTCTTTTACCCGGCGGGCTATGCCATCGGTTGCAAGCTGTTGAAGCCTGAAAAAATCAATTTCGATTTCCTTTCGGAATTTGAGGGGTTGTCCTTTAAGAATTTTATTTCTGTCATAACTCACCTTTGGCACGATGCGGCGGGCCATCTAGCCGCTTTTATGGTGGGTATTACCATCGTAGCTGCCATCGGCGGGGCAATATTTTTTGTACTGGCCTATTTTATTGTAAATTATCGCAAGAAAAAATGGATGGCGGGCAAGACCAGCTATATCCAGAATTTGATTGCCGAAGACGAGGCTTTAATTAAAGAAGCTCACAAAGGAAAACATCCCATGATGCACATCTATCCGTTCAAGGCGCTGCGCCCGGTGAACCCGGCCGAAGCTGAAACGATTTCTGCTCTTCCTTACGACGTGATGAACCGCGCCGAAGCGAAGGCCATGGCCGAAGGCCTCCCGCATTCCTACTTGCGCGTGACCCGTGCGGAACTGGAACTGCCCGATGAACTGGACGCCTACGACCCGAAGGTCTATGCCCATGCTCGCGAAAACCTGGACAAGATGATTGCCGACGGTGTTATCGCCTACGACAAGAAGCCTTGCCTCTATGTTTACCGCCAGACCATGAACGGTCGTGAACAGTACGGCCTGGTCTGCTGCGTGCCCGCCGCCGACTACTTCAACGGCATTATCAAGAAGCACGAACTCACTCGTGCCGACAAGGAAGAAGACCGTCTGCGTCATGTGCTGGCCACCAACGCCAACACGGGTCCGGTTTTTTTGACCTACCGCGACCAGGGCCAGTTTGACGTGTTCGGTGCCGTCACTAAGCGTAAGCCCGTTTACGATTTCGTGAGCAAGGGCGACGGATTTGGCCACACGGTGTGGATTATTGACGATGATGCTGAAATTGAGGCTATCCGCAAGTCCTTCGAAGCTGTGCCGGTGAGCTACATCGCCGACGGTCATCACCGCAGTGCCGCCGGAGCCCGTGCCGCCAGTTACCGTGCAGAGCAGAACCCGAACAACACCGGTGACGAAGAATACAACCGTTACCTCGCCATCCTGTTCCCCAGCACCCAGCTCAAGATTTTGGACTACAACCGCGTGCTGAAAGACCTGAACGGTCGCACTCCGGAACAGCTCATGGAAGAGATGAAGAAGGTGTTCGATATCGTTGCTCTCGACAAGATGCAGAGCCCTGCCAAGCAGAATCAGGTGAATTTCTACATGGGCGGCAAGTGGTATGCTTGCACCTTCAAGGCTCAGTTCCTCAAGAACCTTGGCCCGGTGGACAGCCTGGACGTGGCGCTCCTTCAGAAGCTCATCTTGAAGCCGCTCTTTGACATCGACGATCCGCGTACCTCCAAGCGCATTGACTTCGTCGGTGGCATTCGCGGTCTCGGCGAGCTGGTGAAGCGCGTGGATAGCGGCGAATGCGCCTGCGCCTTTGCCATGTACCCGACCACTCTCGATCAGCTGATGAACATCGCCGACGCTGGCGAAATCATGCCGCCCAAGAGCACCTGGTTCGAGCCCAAGCTCCGCGACGGTCTGCTGGTCCATTCGCTGGATTAATCATTGACACATGTCGGATAAGTTTTAGGGAGGGGAGAGCCCTCCCTTGACATTATTTCTATTATCGGCCCTGCGGGTACAGGCAAGTCCACGTTCCTTCGCTGTATCAACCGCTTGGAAGATCCGACAGCAGGGTAAATTCTGATTGACGGCAAGTCCATCACGGCTCCCGGTGCGGACATCCCGTCTATCCGCCGCAAGATGGGGATGGTCTTTCAGAGTTTCAATTTGTTTAGTCACCTGACCATTCTCGAAAACATTATGGTGACCCAGGTGGATTTGCTCCATCGGACCAGGAAAGAAGCTTACGAAAAGTCCATGGCGCTCCTCCATACGGTAGGCCTTGCGGACAAGGCCCTGAATTTGCCCGAAGAACTTTCCGGTGGGCAGAAACAGCGTGCGGCTATCGCCCGTACCTTGGCCATGGACCCTGAAATTGTACTGTTCGACGAGCCCACCAGTGCCTTGGACCCCACCATGGTGGGGGAGGTCCATGCGGTTATCCGTAACCTTGCAAAGCAGGGGCTCACCATGCTGATTGTAACCCACGAGATGAAATTCGCCCGGGATATTTCCACTCGAATCTTTTATATGGACCAGGGGGTCATCTACGAGGAAGGGACTCCCGAGCAGATATTTGACAATCCGCAAAAGGACAGGACCCGTCAGTTCATAAGACGTCTTAAGGTTTTCGAAGAGGTGATCTTGCCTTCGACCTTTGATTATATGGGGACGGTGAACAGACTTTATGCTTTCGCAGAGAAGAACCAGGTTTCCAAGAGAATGTCGAGAAACATGCTCTTCGCCTTTGAAGAAATGTTGGTTCAGTCCATTTTGAATAGGCTTTCTGTAACAGAAGAAATCCACATGGTCATGGAATATTCCGGCGAAGGTGACGGCCTGTTGATAAAGGTTGAATATGGGGGCGAGGCCTTAAATCCGCAAGACGGCATGGACGAAGTCACCCGCAAATTTTTGGAACTGGCTACAAACACCTTTGTTCACAATTATTCCGGTGGCAAGAACACCGTGGAACTGCGTATCAGGTAGGGGAGGACAAAGATGCTTTTGAGATTTTTATTCCTTGCCTGCTTGATCCTTTTGGGCTGTAACGAACCCGAAGAGCCGATTCGTTCCACGGACCTATTGAACGATTCCCCCAGTACCGTCTCGGTCCGTGACGAAGGTGAAAAAGTCATGGACACTACGTCTTTCCAAGATTAGAATTGTAGATGCCATCGCCATTACCTACATCCGCATTCTGCAGGGGCCCCTTCGGTGGTGCTCCTGATGATTCTGTTCTATGTGGTGTTTGCCCGTACGGGAATCGATGGAGTCTGGATAGCTGTCATTGGCTTTGGCATGAACTTCGGGGCCTATGTTTCCGAGATGATGCGCACGGGAATCGAGGCGGTAGACAAGGGGCAGATGGAAGCGGCTCTTGCCCTGGGTTACACGAAACCCCGTGCTTTCTTTAAGATCGTGTTGCCCCAGGCGGCCAGGCACTTTTTGCCGGTGTACCAGGGCGAGTTCATTTCGCTGGTGAAGATGACCTCCGTGGTGGGCTACATCGCCATCCAGGATTTGACCAAGGCTTCCGACATTATCCGTAGCCGCACTTACGAGGCGTTTTTCCCGCTGATCACAACGGCAATCATCTATTTTGCCATTGCCTGGTTCTTGACACGGGTGCTCACGGCCATGCAGAAACGCCTGGACCCGTCTCGTCGCCGGAACC
>JAEDLI010000145.1 GCA_016295375.1 Fibrobacter sp.
TACTTCCATAGTATTGCACCACCGTATATGGGGTGGAACATTGTATATAATTCCCCAAAAAATGAATCCCCTGTCCAGTTGGAAAGCTTTAAATTTTTTTGAATGCAGACGGGTTTCTGTAACAAAAAAAACAGATTTTCAAGATTCCATGGCTTCCATTCTTGTTATTGGGAATAAGTGCGTTTTCTGTGTTGATGCATTTTGCTAAATTTTCCCTGCTAAACTTAAAAGGAACCGTTATGGATAATATTACCCAGATTTGGAAGAAAATTCAGTCCCCCGAGTTTAATCCTGCCACAGACATGGGTCTGGTCGAACAGGTGAAACAGGTCGCTCTGACCTCCCAGGAGCCCGCCAAGGTGAGCTTTGGTACGTCCGGCTGGCGTGGCGAAATCGGCTCTGAATTCACCCTTCGCAATCTGCAGGTTGTGGGTGCCGCAATCGTCCGCCTCTATAAGGAAGCTACACCTGAACTTTTTGAAGCTCTCGGCGTGAAGGACTTTGCCGAACTCCAGAAGAAGGGCGTGGTCGTGGGTCACGACAACCGCTTGCTCGGTCACGAATTCTGCGAAGCCGTGGCTGACCAGTTCGCCAAGGCTGGTGTGAAGGTCTACTACGGCGGCGAAATGCCGACTCCGGAATTCAGCGCCTGCATCGAGATGCTCGGTGCCGCTTGCTCCATCAACATGACTCCGAGTCACAACCCGAGCCATTACAACGGCATCAAGTTCAATCCGGCCGACGGCGGTCCTGCCGGTCCGGAAATCACGAACGTGATTACCAAGCTCAGCAACGAAATGATGACCACTTGGAAGTTTGAACCGGTAGGCAAGGTTGACTGGGAAATCATCGACTCCCTCAAGATTTACAAGGAATTCTTGGTCAAGCAGGGCACCATCAAGTTCGACCGCATCAAGGACTTTATCAAGAAGGGCCGCCTGACTCTCGTTTGCGACCATGTGCATGGTTCTACCCGTCGCCGTCCGGCTGCTCTCCTCGACAATCCGGAATGCCTCATTACGCTCCGTAACGAAGACGATTCTCTGTTCGGTGGTATCGCTCCGGAACCGTCCAGCAAGAACCTCGAAAAGGTCCGCAAGGTGTTGGACGAAAGCAAGTCCTGGTTCCGCCTGGGCGCCATCTTCGACCCGGATGGAGACCGTATCCGTTTCTATGACGGCACCCGCGAAATCGACATGAACCAGTTCGGCGCTATCGCTTTCCATTACATGGCTACCTGGCGCAAGGAACAGGGCTGTGTCGCCAAGTCCGTCGCGACTTCTAACTTTGTGAACATCATTGCCGAAAAGCTGGGCGTGCCCGTGATGGAAACTCCGGTGGGCTTCAAGAACTTCCGCCCCTGGCTTTCCCGCAATGCGAAGCAGAAGGCTCTCGTCGCTTTCGAAGAATCCGACGGTATTTCGGGCCTCAACAACACGCTGGAAAAGGATGCCCAGTTCGGTCTCCTCATCGCTCTTGAAATTATGGCTACCACGGGCAAGAACCTGGGTGAATACTTGGACGCCCTGTACGAAGAATATGGCCGCTTCTACCCGACCCGCTCTGGTTTCGAAGTGGACAAGTCCCTGGTGGGCGAACCTTTGAAGGCCAAGGTGAACGCTATTGCCGATATCGCAAAGCCCGGTGCCAAGGTCATGGTCGGTAACAACGAAAAGACCGTGAAGCAGCTCCTCACCCTCGACGGTGTGAAGGTCATCTTCGACGACGACTCCTGGATGCTGGTCCGTCCGTCTGGTACCGAACCGAAGGTGCGCATTTATACGGAATGCCGCAATCCGGATGAAAAGGACCCGATGTTCGAGGCTGCCAAGGCTCTGTTCTTCAAAAACTAGGGTATGTTTGAGATTAAACAAAAAAGGATAGGATGATGAAAAAACTGCTATGCGTGCTTTTTATGGCGCTCGCTGTGCTGAGTTTTGCACAGGGGAATACGAAGCCTGAGTTCCAGGCTTTTTCGAGTTCGCTTCTGAAACTGAAACCTGCCGAGGGCGGATGGCAGAAGTTCTCTCTCAAGGTTGAAGTGGCTCCTTGGGCATTCCAGGCTATCGGTGAAGTCCATGTGGTGGCTGGTGACCCGGAACTTCTGAATTCTGCTCTTTATGACGGTACCCTCTATTCTATAGTCGCCTATATTCCGGCCCCTGCTGCTGGGACCGACGGTAAGGAATATCAGGTGGGCGTGTTCGACGTGATGCTCTTCTTGGAAGACGAACCCACCCAGGTGCGTAACGTGAAGTTCCGTCTTTTACCGCCGGCAAATGACGAGTGGGCCATGGGTATTTTCAAGGACGCTATTGCCTCCGGTACGGCCCTGGGTTCTGTTTGGGGCGGAGCATACGAAGATGAGATCACCAAAGCATCCGCTGTTCCTTTGGACAAGAAGCAACTTCAGGCAAACCTGAAGAAGAAGGAACGTCCTGAACCGACTCCCGTTGCCGAACCTGAACCGGCTCCTGTTGCAAAGAAGAAAAAGAAACGCTCCTATAACGAAGACGAAGAAGATGAGGATGGTTCTAACCTGACGGTCAAGGAAAAGCGCCGCCGTGCTATGCTGCAGAAAAAACGCGAAGCCGCAGCAGAAGAGGCGGAAGAAGAGGCGGAAGAAGAGGAAGAAGCTCCTGTTGTGAAGAAGAAAAAGAAGAAACGCTCTTATGACGAAGACGAGGAAGAAGCTCCTGTCGTGAAGAAGAAAAAGAAGAAGCGCTCCTACGACGAAGACGAGGAAGAGGCTCCTGTCGTGAAGAAGAAAAAGAAGAAAAAGAAAAAAGTCGTCTACGAAGATGACGAGGAAGAGGAATAGTATTCCTGAAGAGTTTAACAAAACATCAACTTTAAACCCCGATAGAGGTATTTATGTCTGGTCACTCCAAATGGGCCACCACCAAACGCAAGAAAGCTAAGACTGACGTCGCCCGCGCCAAGGCGTGGAACAAGCTGATTAAGGAAATCTCCATTGCCGCCAAGCTCGGCGGTGGAAACCCCGACGCAAACCCCCGTCTGCGTGCTGCTATCCTTAAGTCCAAGAGCCAGAGCTTGCCCACCAAGAACATTGAAAGCGCCATCGCTAAGGGTACGGGTGCCAACTCCGGTACCGAAATGACGGAGCCGCTGTACGAAGGACGCGGTCCGGCCGGTGTTGCCATCATGGTGCAGTGCCTGACCGACAACAAGGTCCGTACCGTTGCCGAAGTCCGTAACATCTTCAACAAGAACGGCGGTTCCATGGGCGAATCCGGTTCCGTTTCTTGGGCCTTCACCTACAAGGGCGTGATTATCGTCGATGCCGAAAAGTACCCCGAAGAAAAGGTGATGGACCTGGTGTTGGAAGCCGGTGCCGAAGACATGTCCACCGAAGACGGCGTGCACGAAATCTCCACCAGCCCCGAAGCCTTCGACGCTGTTTCTAAGGCTCTCGAAGCTGCAGGGATCGAAATGATGAGTGCCGAACTCAGCTACGTTCCCAATGATCCGGTAAAACTCGGTCATGACGACGCCCAGAAACTCCTGAAGCTCATCGACAAGTTCGAAGACCACGATGACGTTCAGGACGTGTACCACAACGCCGAAATCGACGAAGCGGACATGGACGCTGAGTAGAGGCTTGAGGTCGGGCTACGCCCTTTGGGGTGTGAGCTCGGTCGCAGGCTCCCTTTGAGTAAAGTTTAAAGCCGATTGCTAAAAGCAGTCGGTTTTTTGTTTAACCAATTCTAGTAAGTATTAACTAGTAACTGTCGCGCTATGCGCGGCCTATCGCCCGAGCGTCTCTCTGTAGCTGTGGACTGCGGCCTTGTAGGTGCT
>JAEDLI010000047.1 GCA_016295375.1 Fibrobacter sp.
TAGGGCAGGGCCCGCATATGAAGAACCACCGGCTATGCCGGTGGGTTCCTTTTTATGGTTCAAAATGGCGCTTACAGCAGAGCGAGGCTCGGGAACACTCCCACCACCAGCAAGGCCACGGCCGCTGCAGCTACGGTAAACTTCAGCATATAGCCAAAGACCGCATTGTCCGCACACGGGCACTGACATTTGCATTCACAGGTTTTCTTGGCCGGGGCAAATAGCACATAGGCAATGCGCAGGTAGTAGGCCGCCGCCACCAGAGAAAGACCAAAGCCCGCCGCCGCAATCCAGGACATTCCCGCAGAGAAGGCCCCTGTAAAGAGCACGAACTTAGCAAGGAACCCTGCAACAGGAGGGAGCCCGGCCAGCGAGGCAAGGCACACGGCCACCGCCAGCGACACGAAGGGACGCCTACGGCCAGCCCCCTGCAAGTCGTCCAGGGTTTCGTTTTTGTCGTCTTTACCCGCCAAATAGGCAACGCCGGTAAGGGCACCGGCAGAGGCCACGGCGTAGGTGATCAAGAAATAGAACATGGGGCCAAGCTGAACCTTGCCAGAACCGATATAATCGGGCAGCAACACGCCCAGCAGAATAAAGCCCGCATTCATCACGGCGGAAAACGCCAAGATGCGGCGGATAGATTTCTGGGCAAGGCCGCCAAAAGCACCGATGGCCATAGACAAGAGGGCGACGATAATCACCATCACGCCCAGGGATTCGGACTGGGAACCAATGGTCACCGGTTCGGCCAGGTTCCAGGCAGGAGCGGTACCAGCCTTTGTCACCAGCACAGAAAGCCAAATGGAGCCGAGTGCGGCAAGGGCAGCCACCTTTACAACGGCAGCCATAAAGCCTGTAACGGCTACGGCGGCTCCGGTATAGACATCGGCCACCCAGTAGTGAACCGGAGCGGCACCGGCCTTGAACAGCACGCCGAAAAGCACCATCAGCACACCGATAGCATAAACAGGTTCCCGACCCAAGATGACACTAGCAAACAAGCTTGTAGAACCCGTAGCACCGTAAATCATAGCCACACCATACAGGAAGATAGCGCTGAAGATGGCTCCCGACACAAAATACTTGAACACGCCTTCAGAAGAATTGGTGTTCCTGCGACGGAGCCCCACCAGGGCGTACACCGGGAAAGAAGTCAGCTCCATGGCAATGAATAGTGCCAGGTAATCGATAGCCTGGATCATGAGCAGGGCACCGCCCGTAGCCAAAAGCATGAGACCGTAAGGTTCACCGCCCTTATGCTTTTCGTGACCCAGAGTCCACTGGATACCAGAAATGCCAAGAAGAGCACAGAAGAGAACCGCTCCCGTCAGCAGTCGACGGACAGGATCCATGGCAAACAGGTTGAAAAGCGTATCCGGAGAAAGAAGCGCACAAGACACCATGGCAAGCGCCACGAAGAATGCAGCTGACCACGGCAAAACCTTGTGCTTGTTTTCGTCCTTGATAAAGGGTTCCGCGGCAATGGAAACCATGGCCCCGAGAATCACAAAGATTACCGGCATAAGATTGATGTAATTACTCATTTTCGGATGCCTCCGTCTTTTCAGTTTCTACCGCAGGCGATTCACCCCCTGCCGCAGAAGAATCCGTACCCACTACAGCCGCTTGCACCTCCGCTTCAGAAGCGGCCACCGCAGAATCCATGGCCAGAGTTTCAGACTGGATCTGGGCAAGCAAGGCCTTGCGTTCTTCTTCTGTAAATCCGGAAGCGGCGAGAGTGGAATCCAGCTCCCGCAATTCTTCGGCAGTCATGGGCTGTTCTGCAGGTTCTGTAACCTCCCCCACGACTTCCGTAGTCGATTCTTCGGTAATTCCCTCGTCGAACAGGTGCAAGGAATTGGTCACGAATGCGGGGTGCAGACCGAAGGCCAGAAGCAGCGCCAGCATAGAACCGAAAGCAACTCCTTCCAAGGCCGTGGTCCTTGTACCTTCCTGGTACTCACGAGCGGGCTTGCCGAATATCACCTTCTGGATAAAGCGAAGCACGTAAGTGGCAGAAAGAATCAGGCAGAATCCACCCACCAATGCAGGCAGGGGTCCCAAATCCCACAGGGAAAGGAGCACTGTAAATTCGCCCACGAATCCGGCAGTACCGGGAACGGCGAGAGCCATGACGCCAGCCGCACCGAAGAGGAAACTGAACACGGGATTCTTTGAAGAAAGGCCTCCCATTTCGTTGATGTTGCGGGTGCCGGTCATGCGTTCGGCAACGCCCATCAAGAAATACTGGACACCGGCAGAAATGCCGTGGGCCACCAGAAGCACCAACACCGCGGGGAGCATGGCTTCGGAAAGGCTGAAAACACCTGCCACCGCAAAGCCCAGGTGGCTCATGGAACTATAGGCCAAGAGCCTCTTGCCGTCGGTAGCCCGGAGCGCCATGAGGGCTCCATAAATCGCCGTACCGAGGCCAAGCCACATAAGGGCAGAAATGTTATTCAAGTTCATGGGGAATATGGGCAAGACCCAGGCGATAAAGCCGAACACGCCCGCCTTGCTCATGGCACCCGTAAGGATTGCAGACAGAGGTGCAGGAGCTTCGGCATAGGTAATGGCCTGCCAACCATGGAAGGGGAAGATAGGAGTCTTCACCAAGAAAGCAAGCAAGAAGCTGAGCATCACCAGAGTCTGGGTATCTGCAGGCAAGCTCTGGATAGCCACCGCCATAGAGAGCAACAGGGAGTTGTCGGCTATGGTCAGCAAGTACCAGAGAGCCACCATCAAGGGAGCAGAGCCCACCAGAGTGTAAATGGCAAAAGTCATGGCCGCCGTAGTCCTCTTTTCGCCACCGAAAGCCGCAATCAGGATTGCTGCAGGAATCACCATGGCTTCGAAGAAGAAGAAGAACAGCACGGCGTCTGCCGCAAGGAAGGTTCCGTTCATGGCGCCCATCAAGGCGAAGATGCCGATGGCGAAATTGCGGTAACTCTTGCCCGTAATGCTACGGGCAGAAATCAGTGCCACCAGGGAAAGACCACAAGAAAGGAACACCATCCAGGCACCCAGACCGTGTGCGTAGAGGTAGTAGTAAACCGGACCGCGGGTTCCCGGAATGTGGAACCATTCCACAGGGGTGGTCGCCTGGTTACCCGTGACAATCAAGGCCACGGACATAACCGCAAAGGCCACACCCATGAGGATTGCCATGCGAGAAGACGCGCTGGAGTCTTCCTTGGAGTTGAGCACCATCAGGATGGCGGCAACAAAGGGCGCGATAACGAGAAGATTTAACAACATTAGACGAGTCCTCCCGAGAAAATGACCAGCATTACAAGGAGTGCAACCCCTGCAACGCTAAACGAGAGCTGGAGACGAACCTTGCGGACCTGGAGGATAGACGCCCCGTCGCCGAGGATTTCGACGATGGCGGCGATGGTCCACTGGATTGCCTGCATTACCTTTTCCACCACCACGTCGCAGAACCAGGCCAGAATGTTCACAACCGCAATGAAGGCGCAGTGGATGTAGTCCCAAAGGAACGTCCAGGAAGCGGCGCTGCCTTCGGGAACCGTAGAGGCTCCCTTGACACCGATGATACGGGCGCGGCTAAACACCTTCCAGGCGATGTACATACCGCCGAGGGCGGCCAGCGTGCCGAGAGCGGCAAAGATGACCGGGTTCACGTGGGCGGCAGGATTTGCCGCCAGGTAAAGAGCCTGGGCGTGCCCCACCACAGAAGCCATGCTGTCGCGGAAGAAGGTAAGGCCAATGGAATCAGCCCACAGGTAACCGGAGAAGATTGCACCGAAGGCAAGGACGACCATGGGGAACAGCATCACAGCCGGAGCCTCGTGGATATGTTCCTCGGTTTCCTTATCACCGCGATATTTGCCAAAGAAGGTCATGATAATCAGGCGACCCATATAGACCGCGGTAATCACCGCCGTGGCAAGACCCACCACATAAACGATGGGGCCAAGAATGGGGCCACTCACGAAAATGCGTTCCAGGATCAAGTCCTTGGACCAGAATCCCGCAAAGCCGGGGAAGCCCACAATGGCGAGGAAGGCAAAAATCATGACGCAGGCCGTCACGGGAGTTTTGTTGATAAGCCCGCCCATACGGCGCATATCCTGCTCCCCGGCGAGGGAATGGATAACCGCACCGGCCCCAAGGAACAAGGCCGCCTTGAAGAAGGCGTGGGTGAACACATGGAAAATAGAAGCGTCAAAGGCACAGACGCCTGCCGCCATGAACATGTAGCCCAACTGGGAAATTGTCGAGTAAGCCAGAACCTTCTTGATGTCGTTTTGCAGAAGGCCAGCGATAGCCGCCCAGAGGGCCGTGAACATGCCTACGAAAACGATAATCAAAAGCACATGCTCCAGCAGGCAGAACATCATCGAGAGACGTGCCAGCAGGTAAACGCCGCTGGTCACCATGGTGGCCGCATGAATAAGGGCGGACACGGGGGTCGGACCCGCCATGGCGTCGGGAAGCCATGTCAACAGGGGAATCTGGGCCGACTTGCCAGTGCAACCGATAAAGAAGAGGAGTCCTGCAAGAGAAAGGGGCAGAACCAGTTCCACAACTTCGCCGGCGCCAATCACCATGTTGATGAAAGCGGCAAGGCCGTCGTAGTTCAACAGGCTGGAGCCACCGATAGTCACAAGGGTAAGCATGCCCAACAAGAACCCGATATCGCCCACGCGGTTCACGATAAAGGCCTTGTTTGCCGCCTTGCAGTTCTTGATATCCTGATTCCAGAAGCCGATAAGCAAGTAAGAGCAGAGGCCCACGCCTTCCCAACCGAGGAAGGTGAGAAGCAGGCTATCGGCCAGCACCAGCACCACCATGCTGAACAGGAACAAGTTGATGTAGGCGAAGAACCTGGCAAAGCCACGGTCGCCGTGCATGTAACCGATGGAGTACATGGCGATGAGGGAGCCGATTCCTGTCACGAACAGGAGCATGATGCGGGAAAGTCCATCGAACAGGAAACCGATATCCGCCCGGAACAGGGGAATATCAATCCAGTTGCAGAGGGTTTCCCTGAACCCGGCCTCGGGCATGCTGCAGGCAAGGATTGCCACCACGGCAAAGGAGAGCGCCGGGAACAACACCGCGAGAGTCCCGACGAGACCTTCGGAGGGGCCCTTCTTGGCGCCCGAAGAAACCACGGCGATGGTTCCCAGAAGGATGGTACCGATTAGGGGGAAAAGAGGAATAAACCAAAGTGGTAAATGTGTCATAGCCTACCCCTTCATATCCGAATAAGAATCCGCATCAACGCTTTCCTTGTTACGGAAAATCATGATGACCATGGCAAAGCCCACGCAGGCCTCGGCCGCCGCCACCGCTATGGAGAACAGCGGCACAATCTGGCCCGTAACGCTAGCCTCTGCAGGAAGCGTCTTTGCAAAACCCACAAAGGAGAGGTTCACGGCGTTCAAAGCCAGTTCTACGCCCATGAGCACAAAGAACAGGTTGCGGCGGGCAACAGCGACGATGATGCCGATGGCGAAAATCACCAGGGCAAGAATCTGGATGTATAACGGTTGGAGTTCCATCAGTGCTTATCCTCCGTATTTTCGCTAATCACAGAACCAAGGTGTCTCTTGGCAAGGAAGATGGCCGCCACCATCGCCGAAAGCAACAGCACGCCAATCACCTCAAACAAAAGGAAATACCCGGGGCCCGTAGAGGCCATGTTGAACAGGGTTTCCGAAGTCACCTTCACGGAACCTGCCACGGTTGCAGAATCAAATGTCATGGTGGAACGCAGCAAGGCAAAGCCCACCATGGCAGCAAGAACAAGAACGGCGGGGATAATGAAGAAAGACACCCCGTCGAACATGGGGGTCCGCTTATCCTTGGCACCGTTTAAGACCATAATCACGAAGGTCACGAGCATCATGATGGCTCCCGCATAGACCATAATCTGGACAACTCCCAAGAAGGGGCTGCCTACAAGGCCGTAGATGCCGGCCAGGGAGACCATGGATACGACCAGGGAAAGAGCACCGTACAGAGGATGCCTGGAAAGGAGCACGCAAAGGGCGGCCCCTACGGCAATCACGGCGAGAATAATAAAGTAAACGAGAGCGAGCATTACTTAACCTCCATTCCCCAGGTTTCCAGAGCCTGCTTGTTCAGAGTCCCGCCAGGAGCCTTCTGGCTCTGCTCGTCTTCGGGATAGTCGGCAGGATTCCAGTTGGTCAAATCGTAAAGGCTAGAGACGAATTCGTCGCGGGTGCGATGTTCGAAACTGATTACCTTGGTATCCATGCGGAGCGCATCTACCGGACAGGCCTCGACGCAAAGACCGCAGAACACGCAGGTCAGGTGGTCGATGTCAAAGCGCATCACCCGCTTTTCGATACGAGGGTCGTCGCTCTGAGTAGCCTCGATAAAAATGCAGTGAGCCGGGCAAGCCGCAGCGCACATGCCACAGGCCACACAACGGGGAGTCCCATCGGGGCGAAGCATCAGGCGGTGCTTGGCACGATAGGTGTTGCGCACTTCGGGCTGGCCTTCGGGGTAAGAGATGGTAGGCAGGCTGTCGTAGTCGAAAAGACCGCGGGCAGCGTGCTTGAGAGTTGTCCACAGACCGCGAATGGCCTCAAAGATATAGAGGCGTTCACCCAGGGTCATGGGTTTCTGTCTAATAATGCGCATTAGTTACCCCCTACGAGTTTGGCGATGACCGCTGTCACCACGAGGTTGATGAGGGCGATATTCAAGATAATCTTCCAGCCGAGATGCATCACGTGGTCATAGCGGAAGCGAGGCAGAGTCCAGCGGACCCAGATCCACACCCAGCAGAAGAACACGCTCTTGACCACAAGCACCAGCAGGTGGATAAGGGCTGTCCCCACGGCAGTAGCAAGGCTGCCCACGGCAAAGCCGTTCACCACGAAGTTTGCGGGATTGTAGAACAGCCAGGCACAAACACCCAGGGCGACAAACACCACGACGGCCACCCAAGCGATGAGCTTGTAAAGCTTGTATTCCTGCAAGATTTCCATCTTGTTGGACTGGGCACGCTTGGCAAGCTTTGCGGAATAGCGGTAAATCAAGTGGAGGAACGCGAGAGCGAGGAAGGCGAGCACGCCAAAGAGGATGGCGAGAGAGCCTCCCATGTGGGCCTGCATGGTTTCCGTAGTCACGAAGGGCACGGAGTAGCCGCCCAAGAAGAGGGTCGCGATGAGGAAGCTGTTGATGCAGATGTGGGAGTATTCACCCATGTAGAACAGGCCGAACTGCATGGCACCATATTCGGTATGGTAACCGGCAACCAGTTCCGGTTCGCCTTCGGCCACGTCAAAGGGAGCGCGGCCCGTTTCGGCGATGCTCGCGATGAGGAAGCAGAAGAAGGCCACCGGCTGGACCACAATGCCCCAGGCGTGGTGTTCCTGCCAGTTCACGATATCGGTCAGGTTGAAGGAGCCTGCAAGGAGCAAGATGCCCATCATGGAAAGACCGAGACAGACTTCGTAGCTGATGGTCATGGAACTGGTACGGAGTGCACCCAAGAAGCTGTACTTGGACTTGGACGCCCAACCGGCCAGCACGGCACCATAAGCTGAAAGGGACGAAAGCCCGAACAGCAGAAGCACGCCCACGTCGGAATCCACGATGGAGCCCGCGATACGGACCGTCTTGCCACCCCATTCAAAGACCATGGGGCCAAACCAGGGAATCACGCAAGGGCTTAGGAACACGATGGCAAAGGGAATGGCAGGGGCCACGTAGTACAGAAACTTGTTTGCGCCCTTGGGGGCAAACATTTCCTTGAAGAACAGCTTGGTGCCGTCGCACATGTTCTGCACATACCCCAGCAAACGGATCTTTCCGAAATAGGGAATCTTGATATAGGAACGGTTGGGGCCCTGACGGTCTTGCATAAAGCCAGCGCCGCGGCGTTCCATAGGAATAAGCAACAGGATGTAAAGGACCGGCACAAAGCAGAAAGCGAACTTTCCGATAGTGATCAGCCATTCCACCCAGGTCTTGGATTCAATAATATCCATTATGCTTCACCTCCTTCGAGGAGTTTGCCTGTACTCTTGATGGTATCGTAAGAAAGGCCAGAAAGTGCCGCAGCGTACTTGCCCGCATGTTTAAAGGCGTCTGCCGCAGACTCGAACTTGCAACCGGCCAGTTCCGAAAGGATTTCGTAGGCCGGGCGGATCTTCTCGTCGGGGCATACCGGGCAGGCATTCAGTTTTTGCAGAATGTTCAGGCTGTTCACCATAGTGCCCTGGACTTCGCTCCAGTGGCGCACACCGCAAGAGAGGGTGCCGTGGGCGGCGGTCTCGTCGTTAAAGGCCGAAAGCACCACGCGGTTCTGGATCTTTTCGAGGGCGGAAGCCAGGGATGCGTCTTCGCCGAAGATATCCAGGTTCACGGTCAGGAGCAGCTTGAATTCGCCGGCGCGCTTCGTGAGGTCGGCCAGGTTGTTTTCGGGGACGCCCATGAGCTTGAAACCTGCACGGTTGGCCATGGGGTCGCCGCTCATGGCGATGCCGTCGGGAGAACCCACACCCTTGAAGGTGCCGCCGAACAGTTCGGCGCAGTCGCCAAGGGAATCCTTCAGCATGCGGAGGGCCGCAAGGTCCTCGATGGTGCAGGTGCCGCCAGCGGCAAGGGCAATCTTGCCCCCTTCAGCCTTGACTTCGGAAACCAAGTTCTGGATTACATGGAATCCCATGAACGGAAGGCGGTTCTTGTCAAAATTCTGGAACGCGAGACGGCTGGTGTTAGAAAGCCAGCTGCGGTTCACTTCCGGATTGCAGCGAGGCATCACGCGGTAGATGCGGCCGTCGGCATGGTCCAGCCAGATGTTTGCCCCCAGGGAATCATCCATAGAAACCGTGGGCGTGTGGGAAAGGCGCCAGACGCGCTTCTGGAAGCGGAAGTACTTGGCCGTCATGGCGCCCACCGGGCAAACGTCGGTGACGCACAGGTCATATTCGTGGTCCAGCTTTTCGCCGGGGAACGTAGTGATGTAGGTGTGGTCGGCACGGCCCGCCAGCTGGAGCTGTTCGGAACCGGCGATGCTACGCATAAAGCGCACGCAACGGTCACACTGTACGCAACGTTCTTCGTCCAGCAAAACGCGGGGGCCCAGGTCCACATGCTTGCCGCCGCGGAGCTGGCCCTTGGCGTCAATGAACTGGTGGGCAGGATTGCCGTGGTAGTTCTTGCCGTATTCGGGACGCATGCGGGATTCGTTCTGACCCGCTTCCATGTAGTTTTCTTGCAGGGTGCACTCGCCGGCCTTGTCACAGATGGGGCAATCCAGCGGGTGGTTCACCAGCATGAACTCCTGAGTGGCCTTGCGGGCGTTTTTCACGCGGGCACTGGAGGCCGGAGTGTAGATTTTCATACCCGGGGCTACCGGCGTGTAGCAGGCAATCACCAGCATGCGACCACGGGGGCCTTCTTGCTCCACCAGGCACTGGCGGCAATTGCCCGACACCGGGAGGAACGGGTGGTAACATACGTGGGGCGTTTCGATACCCACGGCCTTGAGGGCTTCGAGAAGATTCGTATCGCCAGGAACCATCACCGGCTTGTCGTCCACGAAGATTTCCACCTTCGGGCTGTTCTCGGTCGGGAGTTTCGGCATGTTGTAGTAGTTACTCATAATATTACCAGAAAATTCCAGGACGATAGGTTTCTTGAACACGGGGCTTGGCGTGGTCCGGGTTCTTGGCGATATACTCGTCAAAGTCCGCACGGAACTTGGCCGTATAAGAACTTACAGGGCCACCCAGCGAAATGGAAAGAGGACAAATGGTCACGCCACCGAAACCGCCGCAGAGGCTCTGCATCAGTTCCACGTCGCCATCGTGACCCTTGCCCGCGACAATCAGGTTCAACATGCGGTGCAACAAGCCTGTACCTTCGCGGCAAGGCGTGCACTGGCCACAGGATTCGTGGCTGTAGAAGTTGCCGAGACAGTTCAGCAGGTCCACCATGTTGTGGGTATCGTTGATCACTATCATGGCGCCAGAACCGAACATGGTCTTCATGGAGGCGAGGCATTCGTAATCCATCGTCGCGACAGCGGCTTCTTCGGCGGTCAGCGGAGCGCAAGAAGAACCGCCCGGCAACACCGCCTTCAGGTTTCCGCCCACCACGCCGCCGGCGTAGTCGTTGATCATGGTCATCATGGGAGTGCCGAGAGGAGCTTCATAGACACCCGGATTCTTCACGTCGCCAGAAATACAGAACACCTTGGTTCCGCCGGCACGGGGAGTTCCCATCTTGGCGTATTCTTCGGGTTCGTGGCTCAGGATCCACGGAAGGGCCATGATGGTCTCTACGTTGTTCACGCAGGTGGGGCTCTTCCAGGCGCCGCTCACCGCCGGGAAAGGCGGCTTCAGACGAGGCTGACCCTTCTGGCCTTCGAGGGAGTTGATAAGGGCGGTTTCTTCACCGCAGATGTAAGCACCCGCTCCGCGATGGACAAAGATGTCAAAGCAGAACTTGGTGCCCATAATGTTTTCGCCCAGGTAACCGGCAGCGTATGCCTGGTTCAAGGCCTTGTTGATGCTTTCGATGCAGGGCAAAAATTCGCCACGGCAATAGATGTAGGCCGCGCGGCTACCCAATGCCCAACCAGCGATAATCAAGCCTTCGATAAGACGGTGGGGGTCTTCCAGCATCAAGAAATGATCCTTGAAAGTTCCGCCTTCGCCTTCGTCGGCGTTCACCACGATATACACGGGCTTGCCGGAATTGCGGGGAACAAAGCTCCATTTCATGCCTGTGGGGAACCCTGCACCGCCACGTCCGCGCAGGTTAGAGCGCTGCACGTAGTCGATGAGTTCGAACTGGCTCATGTTGAAGAGCTTTTCGGAAATATTAGCGTAGCCGCCCAGTTTCTTATAGACTTCGATGTCCTGGGCGCCCTTGCCGAAATTCGCTGTACAAACTTTTACACATTCAGCCATAATTACTTAGCCTCCTCAGCCGGCGCGGGTTTCTGAGTAGCGGTAGCTTCCTTGGAGGGTTTCGCCGTGCGTTCGCCGGAAGTGGCAATCATGCGATACACATCGCCCACCTTGCCGCTTGCGTCGAGGAAACTCTTGTCCTTCACGCCGGGCTCGCCCACGGCGTCCCACTTGGAGCCGTTCTTCTTTTCCACCACCAGCTTCGTGAATTCGGGAGCGCCCTTCCAGGTGAGGGTGGCGCCAGCATCGTCAGCTTCGGCCTTCACGTTCAGCACTGGAGAAGGAGGTGCGTAGTCCGCCACCTGTGGCTTCGCCTTGGCGCCGGGAGCGCCGGGATGCCCGCTGTGACCCTTGACGATACCGCCCAACACATCGTGCTTGGGCATGTTGTCTTCGTGGGCATAGCACCACTTGAGAATACGGTCAATGCTGTCGGTGGTGAGGGTGGTACCCGGTTTCATCACCAGCTGGTCACCTTCCACGTCGGTTGCGAAATCGTCGTTCACCAGCATCATGGGGCCGTTGCCGCAGCTGCCCAGACATTCCACCTGAAGGATTGTGAAAAGACCATCGGGTGTAGTTTCGCCGGTCTTGATGTTCAAGGCCTTTTCCACGTAGGCAATCAGGCTCGGGGCGCCCTTGATGGTGCAGCTGATATTACGGCAGAACTGCAACAGGAACTTGCCCTTGGGAGCGTGGTTGTACATGGTATAGAAGGTGGCAACGCCCAGCGCGTGTGCAGGGGCGCAACCGCAAACATTTGCCGCCCAGCGGATACCTTCGGTAGGTACCCAGCCGAACACGCCCTGCACAAGCCAGAGCACTTCGAGCAAAGCCCCCTGCCCCACCGGATAGCGGCTCAGCAGGTCGGCGCAGCGTTCCTTGATTTCGGGAGTGTCAAGCTTTGCAAGCACTTCCTTGGGAGAAGGCTGAGGAACGGCCTTGTTCACGT
Source organism: Fibrobacter sp. (assembly GCA_016295375.1). GTDB lineage: Bacteria > Fibrobacterota > Fibrobacteria > Fibrobacterales > Fibrobacteraceae > Fibrobacter. The sequence continues at coordinate 11,881 of JAEDLI010000047.1, forward strand.
AACCGAAGGTCTGGCCCGGATCGGGCAGGGCGTCGATAGGCTGTGCGGGCCTGTCAAACTTCAGGCGGTTATTGGAGACAAACTGAACAGCACCTTGAATATGTTCTCTCATCGGTCAAGTTCTCCAGCGATAATGTTGAGGCCCGAAAGTACGGCCATGGAGTCAGCCAGCTGGCCCCCTTCCACCAGTTCGTGGAATGCGGCAAACTGCGTAAGGCAAGGCGGACGCACCTTGATGCGGTAGGGGTGGCCCGAGCCGTCGGAAACGATGGTAAAGCCAAGCTCGCCGTTGGCGCATTCGGACCCGCAGTAGTATTCCCCTTCGGGAACGCGAATGCCTTCATAGACGCTCTTGAAGCGGCCAATCAGGCCTTCCATGTCCTGGTAGGCCAGCTTGTGCGAGGGCACGCGGATGCGTGGATCGACGATGTCGATGGGCCCTGGCGTAAGGCGCTTCAGGGCCTGGCGCACAATCTTCATGGACTCTTCGATTTCGGCGAGGCGGACCTGCAGACGGTCGTTGCAGTCGCCCTGAGTGCCCACCACCACTTCCCAGTCGTAGGTCTCGTAATCGTAGTAGGGTTCATCCTTACGAAGGTCAGATGCGACACCGCAGGCGCGGAGGCAGGGGCCAGTCCAGCCGTAGCTGATGGCCTTTTCGGCAGAAATCTTGCCGATACCCACGGTACGGTCCAGGAATATACGATTACGGTCCAGGCAGGCGTGCAAATCCTTCAGGGCCTTCTCGGTAGAATCAAGGGCCGCAAGGACATCTTGCTCAAAGCCGTCGTAGCTGTCGCGGGCAAGGCCGCCGATACGGGAGTAACTGTTGGTCAGGCGCGCACCGGTGAGCTTTTCCCAGATGCACATGATTTCTTCGCGGGGGTTGAAGGCGTACATGAACGGAGTGGTTCCGCCCAGGTCCTGGAAAGCCTCCGCCACGCACACAAAGTGGTCGTTGATACGGCTAAGTTCGTTCACAATCACGCGGAGCACCTTGCAGCGTTCCGTGATTTCTACACCAAACATATTCTCTACCGCACGGCAGTAGGCTATGTTGTTCATGATAGCGGAGCAATAGTTCAAGCGGTCGGTATAGGGAACCACTTGCTGCCAGGTGCCACGCTCCACCATCTTCTCGAACCCGCGGTGGAGGTAGCCGATTTCTTCGACGCTCGCCACAATGGTTTCTCCGTCCAAGGCAGTCAAAAAACGGAGACATCCATGGGTGGCGGGGTGGCTCGGGCCCACGTTCAGGGGCATCAGGCTCTGTCTCTTGCCTCTATGATCCAGTACAATCATTCTTTGATACTCCCTTCCAAAAATTCGTTATCCACGGTTTCCACTTCCTTGCTGCGCTGGACTACCCTGTAGCCAAGCACCTCCAGACGCTTTTCCAGGGCCGGGAGCAAGTAGTCGTTGGTAGAAAGCCACTGACGCTTCTGGGCAGGATAATCCTTGCGGAGCGGATGGCCCACAAATTCCACATGGTTCAACAGGCGGCGGAGGTCCGGATGGCCCGTGAACACAATCCCGAACTGGTCGAACACTTCGCGCTCGTACCAGTTGGCGTTGGCATACAGGTCCGTAAGGGTGGGGACATTCAGGTCGGCCTCGGGAACCTGCACCTTCAGACGAATCCGTGCACCGGGGGTGGACATGCTCTTGAAGGCGTAGTCCACCGCAAAGCGTGGTCCTTCGTGATTGGGGTAAGTCAGGTAATCGACACCGGCGATATCTACCAGCATTTCGAACTTGATAGCCGACTCGTCGCGAAGGAACTGGACCGCATTGTGCAGATAGGCGGCAGGCACAACCGCCGTCACCGTCCACTTGTCCTTGGACTCCTTCGTCGCACCAAACTTTTCCTCCAGGACGGAGAAGATTTCATCTACGTTCACCATCTTCTACCTCTTCCAGAACTGGGTCTGTTCAACAAACTCTTTTTCTTTTTCAGCCACCAGTTCCTTGAACTCGGCAACCTTCTCGTGGGCAAACTCGCGGGCCTCTTCCTTAGCCTCGGCAGTCTTCGCCTTGATCATTTCCAGCTGTTCCTTGACCCGCTCGGTGCGCTGTTTCATGTAGGACTCGTCCTTGATCTTCTTTTGCAGGTCGAACATGGCGTCGAAGAAGGCCTCCGGGCGGCTAGGGCAGCCACCGATATACACATCGACGGGAATGATGTGGTCGATACCCGGCACGGTGCAGTAGCAGTCGTAAAATCCGCCGGAGCAGGCGCAGGCACCCATGGCAATCACCCAGCGGGGTTCGGCCATCTGCTCGTAGATACGCTTGAGGATGGGGGCCTGCTTGTAGGTAATGGTCCCGGACACCAGAAGCACGTCGGACTGGCGCGGGGTAAAGCGCACGTATTCCGAACCGATACGGGAAAGGTCGTAACGGCCCACCTCGGTACTCATAAACTCAATCGCGCAACAGGCCGTACCGTAGGGGAACGGCCAAAGGGAATTCGTACGGCCCCAGTTGACCAAAAAGTCAAGGGAGGACGTTATGAAATTCGGCTTTTCTGCCACATCAGTCATAAGGGTTTCCTCATAAAATTCGGCTGAAAAGATAGAAAAAACGGGGCTTTTCAAGGAATTTCGAAGTTTCATTAAATGAAAAAAGGCCGCCTAGAAGCAGCCACTTTATACCCCAATTTTACAGTCCGCCAAACGGCGATTCCGTAACCCCTTGACAATCAACGAATTAGGCTTTTGTTCCGCCCAGTGGTTTCCGTTGTAGTGTCGGACGGTGTCGCTGGAACTTCCCGTAGGTTCTAGTCTAAATTCAACCGGCATACCTCTCCAATCATAGGAATTTTTCAGGCGATCAACACGCCAGCATCAGGGCTTCACCGTCACGAATTGCTGTTTCTTGCTCTTGGGCTTGTCCGGTATGGACAACTTCAACAAGCCCCGCTCTACCATCGGGAAAATGTGCCTTGTCATGAGGTAGGCGATGGTGATATCATCCTTGAAGCGCTCTTCCAGTTCGCCGCGTGTCCTTGGCCTTGTGCAAAAATCAAGGATACTCTGCTGGAACGGGGTCAAGGGTTCTTCTTTTTTTGCGATGGCGTTGTACAACGTAACGCGGAACACTCCGTAGGTGCTTTCGAACTTGGGTGGCTGCAGGCCGGCCTCTTCCATGGCATGCTTTATGGTAGGGATTCCACTATAGCGGTTTTCCGTCTGCCCTATGACTTCGAGGGCATTTGCCAGGTATGGGTTTCTTTTCGAGCATTTTTGACGAATCCCTTTTTCGTTAAATTCAATTAAAAATTCGTCAAAAATCAATATTTCTCATCAAATTTATAATATTTTCGTTTAAAATTCGTCAAAGCCTCAGATTTTCAAGAGAACTCCAGCAGAAAAATGAGTAATAAGCAGCAGATTTCCCATAGAAAAATGTATAATTTTGTTGAAATTTCCCCTAGAAAAGAGTATATTTCGTAACATGGAACGATCCCTATTTACAAAAATGCAAGCCTGGAAGGATTCCCCGAATAGATGCCCCTTGGTGCTGGACGGGGCCCGGCAAGTCGGGAAAACCTGGATTTTGCGTCAATTTGGCGAAAAATCCTATAAAGACATGGTCTACGTGAACTGTGACCGGAACGCCTTTGCCCAGTCGCTTTTCGTAGACTACGACATGAGCCGTATCCTGACAGCCCTTTCTGCATATTCGGGGAAAAAAATTCTACCGAACGAGACACTCGTAATTTTTGACGAAATCCAGGAAGTTCCCGCTGGTTTGACGGCACTCAAGTATTTTTGCGAAGATAGGCCGGATATTCATGTTGCGGTGGCGGTCTCTCTGTTGGGATTGCAGAATCACGTCGGCACAGGCTTCCCGGTTGGAAAAGTTGACCGGCTTCGTCTGTACCCGATGTCCTTCAAGGAATTCTTGCTGGCGATGGGAGAATCGCCACTGGCGGATTACCTTGAAGAAGGCAAGTGGAACGAATATTTCGTCATTAAGGACAAATTGATCAATCTGCTACGCGAGTATTACTTTGTTGGCGGCATGCCCTTAGCCGTGGACGCCTATTCCAAGCGTCGCGACATTTTTGAAGTCCGAGAAATCCAGAATAAAATACTGATGGACTATAATGACGACTTTTCAAAGCATATCCCGTCAAACGATCTGCCTAAAGTTCGGGCGATATGGAATTCTGTCCCCGGTCAGCTTGCAAAAGAAAACAAGAAGTTCATTTGGGGATACCTCCGGAAAGGGGCCCGTGCCAAGGACTACGAAAATGCCATACAGCGGCTCATGGATGCCGGCCTCATTCATAAGGTTCACCGGGTGAAAAAATTCGATATTCCTCTCAAGTTTTATGAAGATTCAAATACGTTTAAGGTATTCCTGAATGACCTTGGCTTGTTGGGCGCACTCGCGAACGTTCCTGCCAAGGAAATCCTGGCCGAGTCCCGACTGTTGACAGAATACAAGGGGGCATTTACGGAACAGTACGTTGAACAGCAGATTCGATGTTCCACCGACATGCCGCTCTATTACTACACCAACGAGAATTCGACATCCGAAATAGATTTTGTCTTGCAGGCAGAAAGGGTGTATCCTGTAGAGGTTAAGGCGGAGGAGAATCTGAAGGCGAAATCCCTTGCCTATGTACTTAAAGCAAACAACCAGCTGAACGGACTTCGTTTTTCCATGGCGGATTATCGTGAAGAGGCGAGGATGAAAAACATTCCCCTATATCTGATTGATTGGTATTTAGAAAAAGAGTTGCTCTCATAGGAAATATAGCAGTTTATGCGACCATCTTATTTAACCCCAGTATGGTCCAAAAAAGAACCGCGGCCAGCTGAAAGCTAGTCGCGGTTTCTTTAAGGTTTTCCGTTAGGAAAAGACGATTAAG
>JAEDLI010000146.1 GCA_016295375.1 Fibrobacter sp.
ATGGCCCGCAACAGATAAACTAATGGGGTATCAACTGAAGGTTCTGTTTCAGGACCTTCAATTGCTGTTTAGAAAACTCCCTCATGGACTGTTCCGTACTCACCGGGAACATGACAAAAGAAGCGTCAGGACAATCGTCTTCATTGAAGGCTATGCCGTAGGCTGTCCGGTCTATCATCTTGTAAGCGCGACCCGGCAGCGAGTAGTCCCGCACTCCAGAGGTTTCGCCCTTTTTATACAGGCCGCTTTTCAGGAGTTCCGGACATGAGGGGGTGTCCTCGAAGCCGTCTTCTAGAACGGACATGTCCTGATAGCCTTCTATATCTGCCCAGGTGGAAGTGGTGTGCCGAAGCCCAAAGAAATGCCCGGTCTCGTGCACGGCCACCTTCACGATTTCTTCGGCGGTGAGGGCGCGCTCCCCCGTTGACATGAGGGCATGACTCCCCACAATGACCGTGCTGCCCTCGCCTCCCCTAAGGTTAGAGGCAAAAAGGGCCGCATATCCCAAGACATTGAGCTCGTTGATGCGGTGGACCAGGACAATGTCCAAAGCTTCGTTCACTCCCTTCACGGGCCAGCCGCCCAGTTCCGCTAGGGTCATGTCCTCAGAAGTCGCCCCCGCGTGCCAATGCACGTCTGACGGGTATTTACTCCCGAGAATCGGATGTTTCGAGGCGTAGTTGACATAAATCGTATCGATGACAAAGGAGGTATAAGCTTTGCGGAATGCCTGCAGCAACATTTTTGCAAAGTTGTCCATTCCGTTCACTCCATCAATAGGGTCGATAAGCCCCACAGGAATCAGGTTCAAAGAAAGGTGATTGGAATACTTGCCCGAGCCTTCGAACTTGACGTCGGGAGTTTTACCCCTGTAATAATCGTCATCCTGCACCAGGGTGAGGCCCCAGATGGATTTTTCGTTTTCTTCGCAGACAAAGTTAAAGACATAACGTCCACCGGAAACTTCGGGTATTAGGGTTTCCATCTTGGACATTCCGTAACCGTCGCCATCGCGGTGCTCGTAAAAACGGAACAGCTGCATCTTGGGAGCCTCATAGGCCGAGTCCACCTTGAAAGAAAGGGTGTAGAGACCGCCTGGGTGCACAATCATCATGACTCCCGTGGAAAGATGCGCCTCTACGGAATCCCCCAGGGCGGGGTCGTTGGGGAACATGGCATAAAGTTCATTTTCCAACGGGTAAACGACCCTTTCGGGGTCAGAATCTTCGCTACAGGCCGATAAAAAAAGGGAAAAACAAAAAAAAATGAAAAAAATGAACAGGGGGTAGGCTTTTTTTGCACCAAAAAAGCGTCTTATACACAGAGGGGCAAAAAATTCTGACCTGGCCATGCCCCAAAGGTACAAAAACAAGCCACAAAGGATTGTGCAAAATGAAGCTTTTTTCTTCTTTTCGAGAATTGACGTTTCCCCTAGTGGGGAAACCCGCCCTGGTAGCAGCCTTCACGATAATGGCAGTCATAACCGCCTTTGAAAAGCCCTTGTACGGAGCTGTTCTCCTGGCCTTGTTGTGGAGCCTAGCCCATATTTCTGGGAAATTCACCCAGCGGGTGGTGCTGGCGGCGCTGCTCGCAGGAATCGGGAGCATTCTGATTTCGGCACGGGTATTTTCGAGTGCGGGGACGACCGCAAATCAGGTCGTAACAGTGCCAGGTTCGCAGGTCGTAACAGCGGCTGATTCGCGGGTCGTAACTGTGCCGCCGAAGGAGGGTTGCGGCACGGTAGAGGCGGTGCTGCCCCGGAGCAACGGCGTTGCGTTTGTGATGATGGTCAGATCCGCGCAAGTCATGACAGCCGCGAAGGTCGCAGCGGTTGACGCAGGGGGCGCAGAAGCCGACACGCAGGTCGCAACGGTGCCGAATCTTTCGGTCGCAGAATCTGCCGGAACCTACCGCGTCCGCCTTACCGAAAAGCGCACCCTCCTCCTTTTGCCGGAACCCGGAGATTCCCTCTGTTACGAAGCGTCCTGGTACCCGGTGGAGCCTCCTACGGTCTCAGGAGCCTTCGATACCCGAAAGTGGCTGGACAGCCAGAATCTTGCCGCCTACGGGAAAATGCTGCACTGGAAAAGCTGGCGGGGCGGCTGGACTTTCGAGCGGAGCTTTTACCACTTTAGGAACTGGATCCGCCAAAAGTTGTCACGGTTCTTGGACCCGGCAGAAACGGGACTTTTGATGGGGCTCCTGGCCGGAGACCGGAGCGGTATTCCCGAGGCCTTGCGGAGCGATTTCCAGCGGTCCGGGCTTGTGCATGTGCTGGCCATCAGCGGGTTCCATGTGGTGCTGCTGGCAGGGCTCCTGATGACGTTCCTGAAGGCGACGGGACTCCCCCATAGGATTGTGCGGGTGGTGGGCATCTTGCTCCTTGCCATCTACGTACCCGTCACCGGTGGCTCCCCTGCGGTGACCCGCGCCGTCATCATGTTTGCCGTTCCCCAGGTGGGCACGCTCCTGCAACGGCCGACGGGTGCACTGAACAGCCTGGGGGTGGCCCTGATCCTCATCTTGCTTCCAAACCCCCAGGTGCTCTGGAATCCCGGATTCCAGCTGTCGGCGGCAGCTACCGCCGGAATCATTCTCGGATCCAGCCACAATCCCCTGAAGGCGCTTCCCGAAAGCCTCTCGAAGAACAAGCTTTGGGCCAAGTTCCAGAGTTTTATCATCGAACCCACCTACGTGACGCTGTGTGCCACCTTGGCGACGGCACCCCTCCTGATTTACCATTTCAAGACCCTCGCGCCCCTGGCCTGGCTAGGCAACATCGTCATCGTCCCCCTGATTTCTTGGGGAATGGAGGCGGGGCTCTTTGCGCTGCTTTCGCCCATCGACTTTGTGACGGGCATCTTTTGCAGTGCGGCATCTGTCCTGCTCCGGACAGCAAGCCTCCTGACCCACCTGCTTTCCGATTCCTCGGCGGCATCGGTGACCGTAGGGCCCTACCCGCCTTTCGTACTGTTGCTGATGGGCTTTGCGTTTGCCCTGCTTACCAGCATCCGCAAAAACAGGCTTGGTGCCATCCTTTTCTCCCTGGGACTCCTTTTCTTTTCGGGCTTTTATTTTGCATGCAACTACCGTGACGTGGTCTGGCCGACCTGGAGCCTTACCGCCATCGACATCGGGCAGGGGGATGCCATACTGATTACCACACCTTCAGGGCGGAACATCTTGGTGGATAGCGGGCCCAATGACCGCAGGGACTCGGGCAAGGATATCATAGTTCCTTTTTTGCGACATTCCGGAATTCTAAAGCTGGACGCACTTGTGGTGACACACGCCGACGCCGACCATTTCGGCGGGGTTTTCGGGATTGTAAAAAGTTTTCCCGTCAAGGAAATCTGGGTCAGCGAGTGCGCAAGGCTGGAGCCGAAACCCGCCTGGATTAAAACGATGGCCGTGGCGCTGGAGCGGGGAATCCCCCTGCGGGATATCGGCCGGGGATTCACCTGGTCCGAGAACCTTTTCGAAATCCGGGCACTTCACCCTGTTTCTAGCGACAAGTGCGCCGAGACCAACGAAGAAAGCATTACCCTCCGTGTGAAGGGCCTGGGGCATTCCGCCATCTTGACCGGCGACTTGACTGTGGCGGGAGAAAAAAAAATACTCCGGTCTCACGCCTTCTTGAAAAGTGACGTGCTGAAGCTGGGCCATCACGGGAGCAAGACGTCTAGCAGCAGGAACTTTTTGGCGGCGGTAGGTCCAAGGCTTGCCCTGGTCTCCAGCGG
>JAEDLI010000147.1 GCA_016295375.1 Fibrobacter sp.
TGGTCGTTACCCTTACCGGTAGCACCGTGAGCAACAGCGTAGGCGCCTTCCTTTTCGGCAATCTTCACCTGGTACTTGGCGATGAGCGGACGGGCGAAAGAGGTACCCAGGAGGTAGGTGCTTTCGTACTTGGCACCGGCACGGACGGTGGGCCAAACGTAGTCTTCGAGGAATTCCTTCTTGAGGTCGAGAACGTAGCACTTGGAAGCGCCAGTCTTCAAAGCCTTGTCTTCGAGGGCCTTAGCGTCCGGGAAGTCGTTCTGACCGAGGTCGGCGGCGAAAGCGATCACTTCGCAGTCGTAGTTTTCCTTGAGCCAGGGGATGATGATGCTGGTATCGAGTCCACCGCTATAAGCGAGGACAACCTTTTTCTTGGATTCTTTCTTAGCCATTTTTTAGCGTCCTTTGGTAAAAAATTTAGACGTGACAAATATAGTAATAGTGGTTAGTGATCGGTGATTGGTGGTTAGGATCGAAGGACCATAATAATGCATCATTTTTTCGCAGGAACGCGGCGGCCCAGCAGGTCGAAATGCCGGACCGGCACGTTTTCCAGAGAAGGCCTAAAAATTCGTCTAATGGCAGACGGCCCCTCCTCGCCTCCGTCCTCCCCGATGGATGCCATCGGGTCAATTTCACGGACGGACACATACTTGTAATACGGGTGGTCGTTGTCGCTACGCATGACAATGGCGTCCCCGGCCTGCAGGATGGCCGCCTTAGCATCTGTATAACTGCAGCCGTCAATGGTCGCCACACCGTAAGACGCCCCGGACCAGTCCAGCCCTGCATCTTCGGCAACACCCACCAGTTCCCAATTTCCCGGTGGCGTTGCGTCACTGGTAGAATCGATATACACTTCCAGACGGACCGTAGAGGGGTCCTTATTGTAGACAACATATTTCATGCCTATCCACTTGTCTACAGGCAATACGGCACCGCCCCACAGCGGGTCCTGGGCTCCCACTCCGGTTCCGCTCCTGTAATAGCTTCCCGGATGCCTCCATTCCTTCTCGAAATCCCACTTGCCGTCGTTCCTGAACCTTGCGTAATAGGTGTGAGCATCACAATCGTTTCCACCAGTGGAGCCATGCCCCAGGGCGCCGCTGCGCACTCCCACCACCATGCCACCATAATCTTCTCCACCCAGGGCATCCCTCTTGAAGTATCCCGTGTATTCCACGTTCAAGAACTGTTGTTTGTGGTCAGCCCAACTCTGTTGTCCGTTGATATGGAACCTGGGCGAATTCGCCTTCATCTGCATCACGCCTGCGCCATCCACATAGAAACCGCCCCCGTCGGAACTGCGGTCATCCGTCCATTGGGTTGGATCCTCAACATCCCCCGCCCACTCGGCAAGAGTTCTCGCATTTCCATTGGCCCAGTGTCTGGAATCCCAGGAATAGGTTCCATCCTTGGTCCTAAAAAATTTCTGGAAACCGAAAACATCGGTAGATTCTTCTGCCTGCACATACGACACGGCCATCATGGCTACAATCAGGACACCCAAACATTTTCTCATTACAAGAACCTCCGCATTCCAATATATTTTTTAAACAGCCCCAAGTCAAGTTTTTTTTCGTTTTCTATATTCAAAATATGCATCTTTCTGACAGGGCCATAGGCTACATTTCCATGCTTGCCATCATCGGCATCATCGGACTTATTGCCCTTGGCATGTTCAGGGCCCACCACAAAGAGAGCCGTTGGGCCATCGTAGATTTTGACGAGCTGGGTTCCCTACAAACCGAAGACGTGGTGGTTGTCCGAGGCTACAGGGTGGGTGTCATCAACCAGGTCAAGTGGCTTGGGGACCGTGCACGGGTCGTCATCAACTTTGACGAACCCCTGACGATTCGCGAAGGAACCCAGTTCAACAACGTGAACTACGCCCTAATGGGGCAACGCCGCCTAGAAATCACTCTTTCTCCCACAGGAAAGGTACTCCCCCAGGGACACATCCACCAGGGGCATTTCGAACCGGGTATTGCCGAGGCGCTTCGGCTCATGGAAAACGTGAACCAGCAGTTGGCCAGCGTCAGTGCCATGATACGAACCATTACCAAGGGGGACCGCAAGCACCCCTCGGCACAGAAGATTTACGAAAAGGTCATGAGCACCCTGGAAGGAATCATCACGAATTCCGAGAACACCCTGAACGCCCTGAACCCGAAACTGAACCAGCTGTTTGACCAGACCAACGTGGCTTCCGAATACCTGATCAACCTGACAGGCCAGGCAGACTCTGCAGTGAAATACGTCACCTCCGTCACCAACGAAAAAATCCAGAAGGCAAACGAAATCATCTACGCCCTGAACCAGGGCACAGAAAAGGCCAGCCAGGTCATTACCGAAATAGAAAATTCCCCCTCCATGAACGAGCTTCTCACCACCAAGCAGGCCTTGGACCAGCTGGTAAACATCATCGAAAAGTTCAACGCCCTGGTAGCCGCCATCGACACCAAGGGAATCAAGATGTACGACGAAAACGGCAAGCCCGTAAAGCTGTTCACCTGGAAAAAGACCAACCTGGTAGGAAAAACCGCACGCCAAAAGGCCAAGGAACGTGCGGAAAAAGGCGAGCGCCTTCCGGACTAACCCATGGAACTCTCTCAGTTACCGGGACTGGGTCCCAAACGCGTCCAGGCCCTCCGCAAGGCGGGCTTCAACAGCATCGCAGACCTGCTCTACAATGTCCCCCGCAACTACCTGGACCAGACCAAGGTTACCGCCATCAAGGACTGCAAGGCCGGAGAGCGGGCGGTTCTTATCGGCACCGTCGTCCGGTCGGGAATTATCCGCGGCCGCAGGATCCGCTTTGTTGCCACCCTTACCGACTGCACCGGCGAAATGAGCCTCCTGTTCTTCCAGGGCACGAGCTACTGGGCAAAACGCATCCAGAACGGCTCCAAGTGGCTGGTTTCGGGAGCGGTAGGCGAATACCGCGGGCTACAGATGAGCCACCCCGACATGCAGCCCTTTGACGACGACCAGGAATTTAGCGGTGCAATCCTGCCGGTGTATTCCATCAGCGAAGCCTGTCGGGAAGCCCGGATGGAACAGAAATTCTTTCGAGGGCTGTACAAGACTATCTTCAAGTTCCCGGGACTTACCCTGCCGGGACTCTGCCCCAGAGAACTGACGGACTACCTGCACTTTGCCCCCGTCATGGAGAACCTGCGGACGCTTCACCTGCCAAAGGAATTCCCCGCCATCTACAAGGCCAAGCGGGAAATGAAAATCCTGGAATTGCTCCCCTTCTGCCTCCGCATGGTGAAACGTCGCGAAAACCAACGGCTCCGGGGCCACGAGAGGCAGATTGACCTGGGCACCGTCATGAAAATCCGGGCCGCCCTCCCCTTCCAGCTGACAGGCGGACAAGAGGCCGCCCTCAACACCATCATCGACGGACTCAACGGCAAAAAACAGTTCCACGCCCTGCTGCAGGGAGACGTAGGCTGCGGCAAGACCGTAGTGGCCATGCTGGCCATGATGGCGGTATGCGGCTCCGGCGAGCAATGCGCCCTGATGGTACCTACCGACATTCTGGCTCGGCAACACTACAAGTCGTTAAAACCCTTCTTCGAAGCGGCCAGGCTCCGGGTGCAACTTTTAGTTGGGGCCACCAGTAGTGCCGAACGCAAGCAGATTCTCGGAGAACTCCAGATGGGGCTCTGCAACGCGGTCATCGGGACCCACGCCCTCTACAGCAAGG
>JAEDLI010000048.1 GCA_016295375.1 Fibrobacter sp.
TTTTGGACCTCAAGAACAACAAGCGCGCTCGTATCAGCGAATACGCCAAGCTCGTCCCGGGTTCTGAATACCACGAAGGTTCTAAGGGTGTTTGGACGGTCAAGTGCGACATCGCTCTTCCCTGCGCAACTCAGAACGAACTCGACCTCGAAGGTGCCAAGGCCCTTATCGCTAACGGCGTGAAGGCCGTTGCCGAAGGTGCTAACATGCCGTCTACTCCGGAAGCTATCGAAGCCTTCCAGAAGGCTGGCGTCCTCTTTGGACCTGCCAAGGCTGCTAACGCTGGTGGCGTGGCTACCTCCGGTCTCGAAATGTCCCAGAACTCCGAACGTCTCTCCTGGACCTTCGAAGAAGTGGACAAGAAGCTCGAAGGCATCATGAAGAGCATCTACGCCGCTGCTTCCTCTGCCGCTGTCAAGTACGGCCAGAAGGGCAACCTCGTGATGGGTGCAAACATCGCCGGCTTCCTCAAGGTTGCCGATGCCATGAAGTGGCAGGGTGCGGTGTAATAGTTCTGAGTAATCAGTTCTCAGTTGTGAGTAACAACTCAAAGGCCTCCGGTCAAAGCCGGGGGCTTTTTTATATTTAGCGCATGACCTCGAAGACCATCAAGATTCAGTACCTCGACGATTCTATCACGCGCCTCACGTATGTGGGCGGCAAGTCCGACTGGATTGACCTTGCGGCGGCGGAGACCGTGACGCTCAAGGCGGGGGAGTTTAGGCTCATTCACCTGGGGGTGGCGATGAAGTTGCCCGAGGGCTATGAGGCGCATATCGCCCCGCGCAGCTCCACGTTCAAGACCTTCGGTATCTTGCAGGCGAATTCCGTAGGCGTGGTCGATTCTAGCTACTGCGGCGCAAACGACTGGTGGAAAATGCCGGTGTACGCCACCCGCGACGTGACCATCGAAAAAGGAAGCCGCATCGCGCAGTTCCGCATCATGGAACAGCAGCCCACGCTCACCTTCGAGGAAGGCTCTCTCGAAGGCACCGACCGCGGCGGTTTCGGCAGTACGGGGATTTAGGTAATTTGAAGTTGAAACTTACTTCGTAAGTTTCTCGTACATCTTAAATAGTTCTGCCACGATTTCATCTTCGGTCATTTTGGGGCTGAATCCGTATGCTTCCATGACAGCATGGTCATTTTCCGTGTGTGCCTTGCGAAGGTCTGCGGGCATTGTCAATTCGTCGTAAAGGTCAGCCAATGAGGAATCGGGATATTTTGCGCGAATATCCAAAATGGCCTGTGCTGTTGCTTCAATCCTTGCTTTTTGAGCATCGCTTGGATTGCTCCATGGGAAGTTGTTGTAGACGATGTCCTTGCTGTAACGGTAATCGCTTTTTAAGCGACCGCAAACTGCGCGTACCCATGCCATATGTATATTCGAAGTGAGAACCCCGAAATGATAGAGGTTTGCGTCAGGAATGATTTTGACGAGGTTGCTACAGAAAATATCCGGTGTCATAAAACCCATTGGAATGTAGCGTCTTTTTTTGGAAGAAACTTCGGGAATAAGGATATAGTTTCCCGCAGGAAAATTTTCAACATGGAAACGAGTCGGTTTTTCTGCAAGTTTCCTGGTTGGAGCACTCTTACTTGCTAGACGGAAAGCCTTCACCGATTGAACGCGCTTATAGCATTCGTTCATTTTGCGAATTTCTGCTGGAGAACAATCACCCAGCCATAAGCACCACCGATGATAGCGATTTATAAATTCATCGGAACCTAGCCATTTTTTGAAATATTTTTCGGATTCAGGTTCTTTTTTGATGAAGTCTAATTTTTCTTCTTCGGTAAAGAGATAATTTCCTCCATCAATAGGCTTATTTCCGATTCCGATTTCAGGAACATCGCATAATGGTACCTGTCTACTTTTAATAAGAATATTTGGAGCATCCATTAAATAGGGGTTGATGTTTTGCGCTTTGATATCTTTTCCGTCTGCTAGGAATATCTTTTTGGGGTTGATACTTTGGATCCCCGTAGGGGCGAGAGAATTTTTAGAAGAAAATCCGATAATCACGCAGTGAACATGGGCTACCTGTTCGGATTCACAGTCCCAACGGAATGTGCGGTAGGCAAAATCAATCTGCATACCGTTTGCCCAAAGCGATTCCCACAGAATAGCGGGTTGTTCCCCCTGTGAAATGCTGTTGGTTGAAACGAGTGCCGCCTTGGTGTTTGTTCCTTTGATTAGGTCTGCCGTTTTCTTGTACCAACATGAAACATAGTCAAGGTTTCCGTTGTTTTTTACGCCCTTAAAAATGGTTTGGAGTTCGCTTTTCTGTTCTCCGTTCATTAACCGAGCTCCAATGAATGGCGGATTTCCCATTATATAGTCATAATGATTCTTTGAACGGGCTGATTCCGCTTTTCCGATATGTAAGTCGTCTGTAATAACGGTTAGAGTCTTGTAATGCTTTCTGGGCTCAGCAAGAATTAGCGCCCTGTTTGAATTTAGTTCTTTGGGGGAGACGATGTTAACTTTATCGGCACTGATGCTGGGCTCGGAATCGATTTCACTCAAGTATTCCCAGTCCATACGTAGTGCGTTGCCCTCTACGATAGTAGCGTTTGTCTTGAGTGGTAGGAACTCTAGATTGCGACCAAGAATTTGCGCAGTTTCTTTCATCATCTGGTTTTCGGCAATCCAGAGGGCCGCTTTTGCAACGTTTACCGCAAAATCGTTAATTTCAATGCCATAGAATTGGTCGATGTTCACTTGAAGTTTGAATTCATCGCCGTATACGTCAAATGCTGGTCTTGATCCAAGACGCAAACGGATACATTTGTTTTCAAGTTTACGAAGGCTAGCATATGTTTCGGTAAGGAAGTTGCCTGAACCGCAGGCAGGATCTAGAAATTTTAGCGAACCGAGTTTCTTTTGAAAATTTTCGAGTTTGTCATTGCGAGTCTTAACATTCTTTATTTCGCAAATTGAGAGAAATTCTGCATTCAGATCATTTAGGAATAATGGGTCAATGACCTTGTGAATGTTCTCAATGCTTGTGTAATGCATTCCTCCGCTGCGGCGGGTTTCGGGGTTCAATGTGCTTTCGAAAACCGCACCGAAAATTGTGGGGCTAATGTCCGACCAGTCAAAATCAAGGCTGCCATGTGTCAAAATGATTTCGGCGGCCATTTCCGAAATGGGTGGAATTATTTCGCCTTCTTTTTCATGGAAAAGGGAACCGTTCACATAGGGAAATTCTGCGAGCTTTTCCTCCATGAAACGGTCGCGGTCCTCTGGCTTCGTATCAAGAACTCGGAATAGTTCACGGAGTGCCACGCGCATATTCTCAACGTGGAAGCTCTTGAGATAGTTGTAGAATTGTTCTTTTTGAAATATGCCTGCATCTTCTGCATAAAGGCAAAAGACAATGCGTACGCAGAGAACGTTTAATGCATGGAGGTCTTCCGTAGTCGGATTATCTCCAAATTCGGGTAATAGAGCGTCGTAGATTTTTCCAACAATTTCGCCCGCTTTGACAGAAATTTCAATTTCTCGTTGGATGTGCTCGCTACGAGCATCTACAAGAAAATTTAGTCGGTGGTATTCTTTGGGCAAATCCTTCAGGAAAATTTGTTCCGGCTCATCACTCGGATTTTCCATGTTGTAAACTAGAAACTCTGAGAAATTGCAGGCGACAATCCATTTCGGATGTTGGCTAAGGGGAAGCTCTGCCACATATCGTTTTGCTTGCTCGTATGGCGTGAGAAACTTTCCGTCACTTTGTCTAGTACGTTCCCGCAAATCTTTGTTGCTAGATTTCTGCTCAATCATTACACGAGTTGAGGGAATATAGGCATCAATGAAGTTAGTGATGGTTTGGGATTTTTGAGACTTCTTTGTAAAGACGATCTGTTCCTTGACTTGTTCCTCGAAAAAGATAAAATCAGCAAAATCTTGTATGCCGAACACGTTGCAAAGCAAATCAATCCAGAATTTCTGGCATTCGCCCTTTTCGTAGCCCTTGCCAGACCACTCTTTGACAAATTTTTTGGCCGCTGCCTGCTGTTCGGTTGCCTTCATCAAAATCTCCAATTTTGCGTTACTTTTAAATATACAATCCTGAAATGGCGTAAAGTGACAAATATTGTTGCTTTTTGAAAAAGAGGTGGGGTCTTAGGGGCGGAGCCCCTAGGCGAGAGGGTAGTGGAAGCCTTGGTTCTAGCCAAGGCTGAAACGAGGGGGAGACTTCCCCCTTTCCTTGTATTTTTCTTATATTTTCCCTCGCAAAAATTTTTAACAAGGACATTGTTATGGCAAAGATTGCTATTCTCGGTTACGGTAACCTGGGTCGCGGTGTGGAATGCGCCGTGAAGCAGGCTCCGGATATGGAACTGGTCGCCGTTTTCACGCGTCGTGACCCCTCTACGGTCAAGATCCAGACGGCGGGCGTTCCGGTGCTGAACATCTCTGAAATGGAAGCCTGGAAAGGCAAGGTGGACCTGCTCATCATCTGTGGCGGCTCCGCGACCGACCTGCCGGTGCTCACCCCGAAGTACGCCGCCATGTTCAACGTGATCGATTCCTTCGACACCCACGCCAAGATTCCGCAGCACTTCGCTGCCGTCGATGCTGCCGCCAAGTCTGCTGGCAACATCGCGATGATTTCTGTGGGTTGGGACCCGGGCATGTTCAGCCTGAACCGTGTGTATGCCCAGTCCATTCTCCCGGAAGGCAAGGACTACACGTTCTGGGGCAAGGGTGTTAGCCAGGGCCACAGCGACGCTGTCCGCCGCATCAAGGGCGTGAAGAACGCGAAGCAGTACACCTGCCCGGTGGAAGCGGCCCTCGAAGCCGTGCGTAGCGGTTCCATGCCGGAACTCACCACCCGCCAGAAGCACACGCGCCTGGTTTACGTGGTGGCCGAAGAAGGTGCCGACAAGGCCTATATCGAAAACGCCATCAAGACGATGCCGAACTACTTCGATGAATACGACACCACGGTGAACTTCATCAGCGAAGAGGAATTCAACAAGAACCACAGCGGCCTCGCTCACGGCGGTTTCGTGATTCGTACCGGCAAGACCGGCATGAACAAGGAACACACGCACGTGATCGAATACAGCCTGAAGCTCGATTCCAACCCGGAATTCACGACGAGCGTCCTGGTGGCTTATGCCCGCGCAGCCCTCCGCATGAAGGCTAACGGAGTGACCGGTTGCAAGACCGTTCTCGACGTGCCGCCTGCATACCTCAGCACCTTGAGTGATGAGGAACTGAGAGCGCACTGCTTGTAATTTAAGCGCCATTCTGAACGAGGGCGTAGCCCGAATTGAAGAATCCAGTTTAGCATTTAAATGAAAATTGCCTCGGATGAAATAATCCGGGGCTTTTTTTGTTAAGAGAAACTCAAAGTGAAACGAGCTCAAAGGCGCTTTGCGCCGACCTCATAGCTCGAACCTCACCGCTGAAAAAACTTCTGATTTATCTCAATCTCGATTCCCACGTAACGCGGGCCGAATTTCTTGCGGAGTGTGGTAGTGAGCCCGTCGGAAGTGCCTTTGTACGGGTAGTTGAAGCGGACCTTCATGGCGGGGTAGAGCCGCTTGAATTCTGTCTTGATGACTTGCGCGTAGGCGCGTTCTTGCGGGCGGGTGGGGTCGTAGAGGATTCCGATGTCGGTGTTGCGGACTTTGCCGTTCAGTACCGGCGTAAAGCTGTGGATGCCCAGGTGGACGATTGTTGGCGCGGATTTTGCAGCTCGCGTTTTTGGCTTAAGCGCGGAATCAACGAATTTTTCAATGGCGGCGCGGTATTCAGTCCAGTAGTTTGTGGCGGACTCTTTTATTTTTGCGGCAGTTGCTGGGGTGCGTGTTTCGAGTTCCCGCAAGTAATCGCTGAAGGCGCTCTTGTTGGTGATGGTGCGGTTCAGGTCTACAAACAGACGCGAGAACTTTCCTTCGCAGCTAAATTCGGGCTTTGCAAATTTTACCAACTTGCGGAATACCTGAACTGCTCCGATATCGTAGGCGCGGTGAGTCTTCAGAACTTCGGCAGGAACGGCGCTCTTGAAGGCGGCGGGTAGGCGATTGCACGCATGTTCGCAAGTGAGGATGAGTATTGCTTTAGCCATGTTTTAAATATAAAAGGATTGTTTTGTTGATGTCTTCCCCGATTTGGTCGGGGACCTCCTTTTGCTTGATAAATTGAAAGGAGATGCCCGCCTTCGCGGGCATGACAAGTTTGGAACTATTCCCCTGTTCCGTATAGCTTGTTCTCTGCGAGGCAGTGGGCGAGGCGGCCGTATTCGTACACGAAATCGTCCCGGTCGGGGTCGGCTCCGACGTTCTTCACGAGGGCGCTGGCGAGGGTTCCGCGTTTGAAAATCTTTTGAAGCAGTTCCTGAGAATGCTGGGAAATCTTGTCCTTTACCTTTTCGGTGATTTTAACAATCAAGTCCTGGGCTGTGATTTCGCTGGCATGGATTCCCCAGATTTTCAGGTAATCTTGGTCATTTATCACTGTTTTTTCGGCGGAATGTGTGGTGGCGAGGAGGATTTTCGCTAATGCGTCGGTGTCAAGTGCTCGAATTTGCGACTCATTCGCAAATCTACCTTCCACAAGACCTTTCAACACGGCGACTTCCCATTCGGCAATGGCGATGTCGGCATCGGGGCATTCCTGAATGTCAACGAGTCGAATTTCAACAGCTCCGCGGTCAAATCGGGCGATGGCTCCGCGGCTATTCAAGAAGAAGTGGTTCAGCAGGTGGTCGGGATCGTACGGTGCGATATCGGCCTTTACTTTGTTGAAAATCTGCTCCTCGTAATCCTTGTAGGTAAAGACCGCTTCGGGAATCACCTTGCCCGTAATGCTCGGGATTTTCTCCTGGTTGTGGCGGTAAGTCTCGATTCGTCCGTCCAGGAATCCGCAGTACTTGCTGTCCAAAAACGGGCTGGAGGCGGCGATGGCAGGAATCAGTGGCAACAGGGCTCGAACAGCTCCGTGCAATTTGCCGAATTCCTCGTCACCGTTGAAGGAAAGGTTGATATGGGTGGATTGCAGGTTCGCCCAGCCGTGACCCTTGCAGTTAAAGATGCGGTCGTAAGTCTGGTAAATGTCCAGGCAATCGTAGGGCCAAAGTTTCATCTCGGCGGGGTCCATAAAGGGGTGGGCCGCCGTGGGGAGTAGCATCGCGTTAATGCTCTTGAGCGATTCGTTCGCTTTCAGGATTTCGTGGTGGAATGTCTTGCCCAAGTGCTTCAGACTATCAACCGGTTCTGCGCACTTGAATTCCAGCACATGGCTCACCAGCTCGTTAGAAAGCCCAATCGGCCCGTGTTCCACGTCAGAGAGTTGTTCGCCGTTCTTGTCTTTTCCGAGGGGTACATCGGCGCGGGGGAGAACGTTCAAGGAATCACGATCCACGATCATGTATTCCATCTCGATGCCGTATCGTTGCCACAATTTATAATTCATATAATAACCTCAAAGCACCGTAGGTGCGTGCTCATACCTCAAAGGCACGAAGTGCCGACCTCATACCTCTAAAACCATTCCCTTTCATGTTGCTGCAGTTTATGCTGTGCGGCGTTCATGCGTTCTTCAATGCGGTGACGCAGCGACCTCATGATGGCGAGGTAAACTTTGCTTTTGCCCACGCCATCTTCGATGCCCGCGTCGATACTCGGGTTGTCGTTCACCTCGATTACAATCGGGTGACCGTGCCATTCCTTCAAATCTACGCCGTAAAGGCCGTTGCCGATGAGGCTGCAAATCTTGAGGGCGGTTTTGACGATTCCGTGGGGTACCATCTCGATGGGGATGCTTTCGCACTTGCCCGAGAAGGATTCGCTCTTCTTGTCGTCGCTTTCCCAGTTGTAGATTTGCCAGTGGCCTTTGGCCATGTGGTATTTGCAGGCGTAGAGCGGCTTGCCGTCCAGCACACCCACACGCCAGTCGAATTCCGTCGGCGTAAATTCTTGGGCAATCAGTAGGTCGCTATGCTGGAACATTTCGTCGAGAATCTGTTCCAGTTCTTCTTTATTGGTGGCTTTCTTCACGCCCATAGAGAAACTGGAATCCGGCGATTTGATGACCATGGGGAACCCGATTTCTTTGGCCAGGGTGTGGCGGTTTTCGGCATGGGCGATAATCGTCTTCGGCGAATGAATCTTGGCCGCCTGCATCAGTTCTTGCAGGTACACCTTGTTGGAGCAGCGCAGAATGCTGTCGGGGTCGTCGATGACGGCGATGCCTTGCGACTGGGCGCGGCGGGCGAAACTGTAGGTGTAATGGTTCACGTTGGTAGTTTCGCGGATAAAGATGGCGTCGAATTCGCCTACGCGGGGGTAGTCCTTCTTGGTAATCATCTCCACGCGGAATCCCGTTTCTTCGGCGGCCTTGATGAAGTTCTGGATCGCCTGCGCATTGCTCGGCGGCTCCACTTCGCCGGGGTTTGTGAGAATGCCTAGGTCGTACAGGTAGTCTTCTTCTTTACTGGTGGCGTAGCGAGTTTTTTCGAAGTATTCCTGGGCGAACTTGTCCACGAATTCCATGTGGGATTCGGGAATCTCGTCCACACAAATCGGGCGAATACTCTGGATAAACCACTTTTGCTTAAATACGAATTTCGCGCGAAGGAGCGGTGCCTGGAACAAACGATAGAGTTCTTGAGAAAGCTCCAGGTATTGGGGGCTCACGTTCTGTCCGAAGTATATCGAGAGCACGAATTCCGTACCAGTCAGCTTGTGGAAACTCTTTTGAATCAGCTTGTCGATTTCGTCGGAGATGTGCTTGATGACCGCCGGTGCCTTGAAGTCCCGCATGTTCTTGACGCCCGGAATTACCTTGTGCCCGCGGGCCTCGGCCAACAGCGACACGTAGTAGCCTTTGCTTTGATAATTGTAATCGCGGCAAAGGTTGAATACGCGCAGGTTGCGCTCGTTGGTGTACTTGCTCGAAATCAGGTAATCCTGGGCCGAAATGATGTCTATGCCTGGAACGTGTAACTTCCAGTGCTTGGGATTGTTTACAACGATTAATTTCTTCATGATTCTTTGCTTTCGTCATCCTGACCCCCGTAGGGGGAAGAATCCAGGCGATTCCTTACTGGATTCCCCGAGGCGATGCCTCTCGGAATGACGCTGTTGGTTTATTGTTTCTTATTTTCTATCATCAGCACGTTCCCGTCGTAGGTCATGACGCCCAACAGTATGCTGTGGAGCAGGCGGAACTTGTCTACCTTGTAGTAGGGCGTCTTGTGCAGCGGATTGGTACCGTCGGGGTCGGCCACCATGAACTGTTTCTTTTCGTCGATGCCGTACACCACCACGAAGTGCCCCATGGGCTCACCGTGGATGTCGTCGAATACGGACTTGTCGTCTTTGCCGGTGAATTCCCGCATGCTGCGGTACAGGTAGGTGGCCGAAAGCCCACACAGGACGGGAACTCCCTTCTTGAAGTATTTTTCGAACATGGCAGCCCGCAAATCTTCAAAAGCAACTTTTCCGCCCAGGTTGATAAAGCGGATATACGCCTTGATTGCCTTGCGGAGCTTGGGGGCGTGCTTTGCTTTGTGCAAAAGTTCAAGCTTTGCTTTCAGTTCCGGCATGCTGAGGGTGCTCCAGGTGGGGTCCAGGAGCGTCAGGTTGTAGGAATGTAACGTGACCTTGAACCCGCGCTTCAGGGCGTCGATGCCGAGGAACACGCCAAGCGTTCCGCCGTCCTCCAAAAATTCGATTTCGGAGATGAGCTGCTTTAAAGAAATCCTGTAGCCCAGGTGGTTGTAGACCGCCTGAAGGCTAGTCGGCCCGCACGTTACGTCGTCGGGCTGTTGCAGAATCTTGATGTCCATCGTTTTGCCTTTATATGCCTTTTAAGTCGGAGGTATATCCGTTCTCGTCTGGCGGCTGCCGGGAGGTTTTCCCGGGTCGTCGATGGCGTGTGAAAAATTATTCTTTTTCCAGGCAGTTGTCCATAGCGGTGATAATCTTTTTCTTGTCCATGTGCTGGCCGATAAAGACCAGGCGGTTGGTGCGGTCGCCGTATTTTTCGTCCCAGATGTTCTTGAGCTGCGGGTTTTCGCACAGTAGCTGGTCTTGCACGGCCTTGCTTTCGGCGGCGAACCAGCGCCCGAAATTCTGGGCGGAGGCCTGCTTGCCCGCCTGCTCGAACAGGTAGCTCTCTGTCGGTTCGTCGCTGAACCACATGAGACCCTTGGTGCGGATGATGCAGCTGGGATAGTCGTCCAGGAATTCTTCGAACTTTTTGCGGTTCACAGGCGGGCGGCGCTCGTACACAAAGGTGCTGATGCCGTATTCGTCGCCATGGGGATGGTCCTTGTCGTGGTGGTGACCGCAGTGGCAGACCCCGTGTTCGTGGTCGCAGTGGCTGTGGTCTTCTTCATCGTGGTCATCGTGATGGTGGTGATGCTCGTGCTCGTCATGGTCGTGGTCATGATGGTGTTCATGCTCGTCATGGTCGTCGTCATCCATGTCGTTGTCCGTCTTGTTGAGCTCGATGGCCCAACGGCTGGACTCCGCCACCTTCTCGAAATCGAACAGCTTGGTGTCCAGGACCTCTTTCATGTCCACCTTGCCGAAGTTGGTCTCGATCATTTTGGCGGTGGGTTGCAAGGCCTTCACCACGGCCTTCACTTGTTCCAGGTCGCCCTTGGAAAGCATGTCCACCTTGTTCAGGATAACCGTATTGCAGAATTCGATCTGCTGGATCAAGAGGTTTGCGATGTCTTCTTCTTCCAGGTCCTTGTCCAGGAGCTTTTCGCCACCGCCGAACTCGTCGGCCAGGCGGAGCGCGTCCACCACGGCGGCGATGTTGTCCAGGTGGCAGGCCAGACGTTGGCCGTTCTTGCCCTGCAGCTGGCTTCCGGCCATGCAGATGGTCTGGGCGATAGGTACCGGCTCGCAGATGCCGCTGGCTTCAATCAGTATGTAGTCGAACTTGCCCATCTCCAGGATTTCGGCAATCTGTTCCAGCAGGTCAGCCTTCAGGGAGCAGCAGATGCAGCCGTTGCTGAGGGGAACTACCTTTCCGGAATCTTCCTTGGTGATGTTTCCGCCTTTCTCGATGAGGGTCTGGTCGATGTTCACCTCGCCGATATCGTTCACGATAACGGCCACGTGGTAACCCTGCTGGTTGTTGAGAATGTAGTTGAGAAGGGTGGTTTTTCCGGCTCCGAGGTAACCGGTGAGCAGCGTAATAGGTACTGATTTCATTTTGATTCCTTTGAATTGCAAGCGCCCACTGCTTGTTGTGAAAACAGTGGAGCCTGCTTAAAGTTCACAGTTCCAGTCTTTTCCGATACCCGAAGTGCCGCGGACTTTTTGGGCCTTTTTTGCCAGCTGGTCCAGCCTGACGCTTCCCAGGTAATCGCGGATGACCCGGTCCAGTTCAGTCCAGACGGGGAGCGTGACGCAGATAGCGGCACGCTTGCAGGCGTTCTTCTTGTCGTCTAGGCAGGCCACGGGCGCAACCGACGTTTCCGTCTGGGAAAGTATATCCCAGACGCTGCATTCCTTGGGGTTGCACTTGAGCCTGTATCCGCCAGTTTTTCCGCGGGCACCCTCCAAGAAATTCCCGCGGACAAGTGTCCCGAGAATCCCTTCCAGGTACTTTTCGGAAATCTGCTGGTGGGTAGAAAGGTCCTGGAGTTTCACGAATTCCCCCTCCTTGCGGGAGGCAAGGTCTATCATGACTCTCAAGGCGTACCGCCCCTTGGTGGAAATGCGCATGGCTTGCGGCTCGGTTTGTTACAGTTCGGGCTGCTTGCCGGTGAGGCGCACGAAGATTTCTTCGTACTTGGCGAGCGTGTTCTTCACGACGTCTGCCGGAATTTCCGGACCCGGGTAGGTCTTGCCCCAGTCGAGAGTTTCGAGCCAGTCGCGAACGTACTGCTTGTCGAAGCTTTCTTGGTTCTTGCCCACCTGGTACTTGTCGGCGGGCCAGTAACGGCTGGAGTCCGGCGTGAGCACTTCGTCGATGAGAATAGTCTCGCCATCGATTTCACCGAATTCGAACTTGGTGTCGGCAAGGATGATGCCCTTGCTTGCTGCATAGTCGCGGGCCTTCGTGTAGATGTCCAAAGACATGTCGCGGAGTGTGGTTGCCACCTTTTCGCCCACGATGTCGAAAGTCTGTTCGAAGCTGATGTTTTCGTCGTGGCCAACGTCGGGCTTGGTGCTCGGCGTGTAGAGCGGAGTCTCGAGCTTCTGGCAGAGCTGCAGGCCTTCCGGGAGAACGTGACCGCAAATACGGCCAGTCTTCTGGTAATCCTTCCAGCCGGAACCTACGATGTAGCCGCGGACGATGCATTCCACGGAATGGCGGTGAGCCTTCTTCACGATCATAGAACGGCCACGGAGGTAGTCGGCGTGCTTCTTGAGTACGGCCGGGTATTCGTTCACGTCGGCGGTGATGAGGTGGTTCTTCATGCCGAGGTGCTGGAACCAGAACAGCGAAAGCTGGTTGAGGATTTTGCCCTTACCAGGAATCGGGGTGGGGAGCACCACGTCAAAAGCGGAAAGACGGTCGCTGGCGACCATCAGGAAGCTGTCGCCCAGGTCGTACATGTCGCGTACTTTGCCCTGGTGGAACAGCGGAACTTCGGTAATGGGGGTATCAAATTTTAAGCTCATAGTGAGTCCAAAGATAGTAAAAGGGTAGGGGGTTGGCTGCCTAAAACGAACAAAGCGTGCCCGCAACCACGGACACGCTGGATGAAATTTCGCAAGGAATCGTTAAAGGTAATCCTTGTAAACGATTATTCTACTGGGTAAAACACTTCGTTTACTTCGTAAAGGTAAGTCCCGTCGTAATAAAGGTTTTCCTGCACGTAGCCTAATTTACAGTACAGAACACCGTTTGACATTTTTTCTATGGAAGTGGAAGTCACACCATTGTTAATTGACCGTTTCCCGTCGGCACTTATATTTATAAAGTCGCCATCTTCGGTTACCCATTTTCCTACAAGACCCTCTGAAAAACCATCTCTCTCAAATCTTTCAAAAAGATAGACTTGAAAAAGAAGCCCGTCTGCATAAATTATATAGCTATCGTCATCGCCAAAGGAGTCCACCAAAACCCCTCGCGTTACATCAAGACTGGAGTTGAACGAAGTTTCATCGTAAGGTGTTCCGTCGTCATTAATCATTGTTGCCACGACGGAAATTTTCCCATCGCTTAGTGATGAGAAAGTATATTTGTCGTGAAGGTCACCGTCCTTATCTGCCCATGCCGTGCCTGATAGGCTTTCGAACATTTCAGAGCTGAGACTGGCACCGGCAGGTCCAAATGAGAATGGTGTCGATGTGTTGCCGCCGTCATCGTCACCGGTCTGTGTCTTTCCACCGTTGTCGTCATCGGCAGAAGTTTTGCCGCCATCGCCGTCGGAGTCCTTCGAATCTTCGTCCTTGCTGGAGGACTTCTCATCATTTTTCACCCATTCTCCGGACTTGCAGGTGTAGGAGGCCTGGTCGTCTTTCACGAACCCGACGGTGCCTTCGGCGGTCTTTGCGCAAAGACCCAGTTCGTCGAAGGTCTGGACTTCGAAGTCGGGTGTGGCGGTCTTGCTGTCAGAGCCGCTGGAGCTGTCGTCGCCGCAGGCAACAAGGCTCATCAGGAGGGAGGCGGAAACGAGGGATATTCCGACGTAGAGTTGTTTTTTCATGGTATTTTCTCCAAGGTTGACAAATTTGTAAAGAATGTAATAAAAAAAACAGATTTGTCAAACGTTTTTAAAACAAGCTGTTTTTTAGTATAGGTTGGCCAGGAAATTATGCCGAAATAATCTAAATTTGTCGTCTATTACGCTACTATTGGAAAAATTCATGAAATTTGCCGTTCCCGTTTTGTTTTTTTTGAGCCTTGCGGTAAGCGTTTTGGCCGCTCCGCCCCAGGGTAGTTCCGGGAACGTTTTCATATCCTCTACCGAGCGGATGCTTATCCAGATGCTCCTGAGTGACGAGACTTTTGGACCTACCTTTATGGAAAGGTGTACCGCCGAGGCGGACAGCCTGCTAGGAACGAAACAGTCGAGAGAAACCTGTGTCTGTGCGTTCAATCATCTGGTCAGGAACGATACCCTGCTCTACCTCTTGATGAAATCCATGGATGCTAATGGCGAAATCAAGGATTTCGGCCCTCTGGGCATGCGGCTCCTTTCGCCCTGCCTCCCACTGGAATTTACTCCCGAGATGGAAAAGTCCATTGAGGAGGAATGTCTCCGGGTGGTTCGTGGCGGAAACAGGTCCCGCTGCAAGTGCGCCTACAAGCATATCAAAAAGAATTACACGGTAAAGTCCCTGCTAGAAGAAATTTCCCTGGACAGGGAAAAGCTCCGGCTGAAACTGGTGGGCCTTGTCGGAAGGTGCGTTGTCCCCTAAGGAATAAAAATGTTCGAGTCCCTGTTCCAGAAATACCCGTTCTTTCGCGCTGTGCCTTGCATCATCTGCATGGCGATTATCTTCAAGCTGTCGTCCTTGACTAACGAACAGCTGGAGGATTTTCCCCAGATTTGGGACAAACTGGCCCACTTTCTGGAATACGCTACCCTCGCGGGCTGTTACGCCATGATCTGGACTCGAAACGAATGGTCCAGGCGGCAGTGGCTGCGGGTCTTGATTGTAGGTGTTCTCGCCTTGGCCTACGGCTGTACCGACGAATACCACCAGAACTTTGTAGAGGGCCGGGACTGTAGCGCTTTTGACCTAGTGGCGGACTTGACAGGCGGCCTGTTCGGCGGAATCGTCTATGCCGTCATCACGCGGATATTGAACCGCTTTGATCCGGTGGAAAAAAATGTGAAGTGAGAGGTGTGAGATTAGTAATGAGTTGTCGGTTATCAGTTATCAGTATATAATTTGGCGCCAAAGGCGCGACTATAAGAACTCACAACTCACAACTGACGACTCATAACTTCTAGAATTCCCCCAGCAGAATAATCTCCCGTTTCAGTTCAATCCTGAATTTTTCGGAAACTTTATTTTGTACGTACTCGCTGAGGCTCTTGATGTCTTGGGCGGTTGCGCCGCCTGCATTCACGATGAAGTTGGCGTGTAACGTGCTTACTTCTGCACCGCCTATGCGATAGCCCTTTAGCCCCGTCTGTTCGATGTAGTAGCCTGGTGCGACCTGTGTTGGGGTCTCGGCGGCGCCGACTTCTAGTCGTTTGAAGGTGGAACCTGCGTTGGGCGTGTTCAGGGGCTGCGTGGCCTTGCGTTTGGCCATGCACTCGGCCAGTTCTGCTTCCAGGTCGGCGGCGGTCAATCCCTGCGAACTTGCGCTTTGCAGCTGGAACCTAGCCGCGAGAATGATTTTTCCATTGTCATCCCCGGCGCCATTGTTGCCGTCATTGAAAACACTCCGTCTGTAGCCGAAACCGCATTCGGCGGCGGACAGCTCGCGGATGTTTCCGACCGCATCAAGGACCGTCACGCCGGTGCAGGCTTGTCCGATTTCTTGACCGTAGGCGCCTGCGTTCATATATACCGCCCCGCCCAAGGTCCCGGGGATGCCGGCCAGCTTGTGGATTCCGGCGTAGCCCTGCATGAGGGTGTGCCGGGTGAACCTGCCCAGGGGTATTGCCGCACCTACCTTGAACTTGCCGTTCCCCAGGTCCTCGATTTCCGAAAAATCTCCGGTGAGGGAGATGACCACGCCGTCGTAGCCCTTGTCCGAGACCAACAGGTTGGTCCCGTTACCCAAAATAAAATGTGGGAGATGTTTTTCCCGAGCAAATGAAAGTGCGTTTTTCAGGCTTTCCATGGAGCTCACCTTGGCAAAATACCGCGCAGGGCCGCCCACCTTGAAGGAGGTGTGCTTGGACATAAATTCATTTTCAAGAATTTGCATGTTGACAATATTATAAATCTCTCGTCTTTCGTCTTTCGTCTTTCGTCTAAGAGTTTCTATAATTCCCCTAGATGACCGACGAAGAGCTGAAACGGTTCAAGGCCTCCCTGTCCATTACGGCGGTGGCCCGTTCCCTGGGCATAGATGTTGTCCGGGGCAAGTGCCGCTGTGCCTTTGCGAGCCGTCATGCCCATGGCGACAGGACTCCGTCGGTTTCCATTTCCGAGGAGAAGGGTTATTTCCGCTGCTGGGTCTGCGACGACGTGCGGGGCGACGTGATTTCCCTGGTGCAAAAGTACAAGGGTTGCTCCTTTGTAGAGGCCCTGAATTACCTTCGCGAAACTTTTCCGTTTTTGGCCCCTGCGGGCAAGTCCACCTCGGCAGGCAAGCCTGTTGTGGGCGCCCATCATAATGTTGCCGCTCAGGCTCCCCAGGAAATCTACGCTACGGAGCCTATGCCCATGCCGGAACCGGCACCGGCAGAGGAGCTGGTCAGCGAAGACGAACGCAAAAAGATCATCCTGAATTTTTTGAAGATGCTTTCGCCGGTAGACGGAACCCAGGCCGCCGCTTGGCTTATGGGGCGTCGCATCTTCAAGCCCGTATGGGACAAGATGCTCCTTAGGACCATCAAGGACTACGGTCAGCTGAACAATGCCCTTAAGGACACCTACAGCATGGATGTCTTGCAGTACGTGG